>JAUWVK010000036.1 GCA_030617485.1 Gammaproteobacteria bacterium | reverse complement strand
TGCAGAGAATGCCTTCGGGGAAAACAACGGCGCGCTGGTTGCCATCGACCCATTGGATGGCAATGTTCTGGCCCTGGTGAGCATGCCAACCTTCGACCCCAACCTGTTTGTGGGCGGCATTAACAGCAAAACCTACAAGGCACTTCAGGACTCCCGCGATCAGCCCCTTTTTAATCGCGCCCTGCGTGGTCGTTATCCGCCCGGCTCCACGGTAAAACCTTTTTATGGTCTCGCCGGGCTCGAGTACGGACTGATCCAACCTGGAACTTCTACCATTTGCCCCGGCTGGTATATGCTCGATGGCGATGACAGGAAGTATCGTGACTGGAAAAAAAGGGGGCATGGCCCCGTCGATCTTTCACAAGCTATTGTGGAATCCTGTGATGTTTATTTTTACGATTTGGCACTCACTCTGGGAATAGACCGGTTATCCGAGTTTATGGAGCCCTTTGGCTTTAACGATCTTACCGGCATCGATACGTCCGGCGAACTGACTGGTCTGATGCCCTCACGCGAATGGAAACGCAGGGTTCGTCACAAGCCATGGTATCCAGGTGAGACCCTCATCACCGGCATCGGTCAGGGGTTCTCCCTCACGACTCCTTTACAACTTGCTTCAGCCACTGCAGCCCTGTCACTTTATGGTCAACAACTAAGGCCTCGTCTGGTTGCCGCAACTGAAGATCCAGACAGCAATGAGCGCGTTTGGCTGCCAGCTGTACCCAATGTGGCTGTACCGATTGTTAACCAGAGTAACTGGGAATATATAATTCGCGCCATGACAAGAGTCGTGCATAGCCCTAAAGGTACTGCCCGCCGCATCAGCCGAGGTGTGAAATACAAAATTGCCGGCAAAACCGGTACCGCCCAGGTGTTTGGCATCAAGCAGGACGAAGAGTATGTGGCCGAAGATATTGAAAAACATCTGCGGGATCACGCCCTGTTTATCGGCTTCGCGCCAGTAGAAAATCCGCGAATTTCGATTGCGGTCATAGTGGAAAATGGCGGCAGCGGTGGTGCAGTGGCGGCCCCCATTGCGCGTAAAGTCATGGATCATTATCTTGAGACTCTGGCCAGGGAACAATCTACCAACGAACAAAAGGGGGGCACATGAGGCTATTAAGCTCGCATGTGGATGGCCGCGTTGCTGGACTGGGGGGACGACAGCGCAGCATCGCACAGAGTCTGCACCTCGACATTCCCTTACTGGTTTGCTTGATGGCGCTGGCTGGCACCAGCCTGTTTGTGCTTTACAGTGCCAGCGGTCAAAACATAGATATTCTTGAGCGCCAGGCAGTACGCCTGTTAATCGGTTTTATTATCCTGCTAGCCCTGGCCCAGATTAATGCAGCCACATTACTCCGCTGGACGCCGGCTATTTTCACTATTGGCGTTTTGTTGCTGATTTCAGTTCTGGTATTTGGCGAAACCGGTAAGGGAGCGCAACGCTGGCTGGATATTGGTATCGCCCGTTTCCAGCCTTCCGAAATAATGAAACTGGCGGTGCCCATGATGGTGGCCTGGTATCTTAATGCACACGCTTTGCCACCCAAAATGCGCCGTCTGTTTGTCGCTGGTCTGATGATCCTTATTCCTACTTTGCTCATTATCAAACAGCCTGATCTGGGTACCGCTATTCTGGTGGCCAGTGCGGGCGTTTTTGTACTGTTATTCGCAGGCATCCAATGGCAGCTTATTGCTGGATTTGGTGCACTGGTCGCTGCCTCTGCGCCGGTGTTGTGGCACATGATGCATGACTACCAGCGCCAGCGCGTACTCACCTTCTTAAACCCCGAACAAGATCCGCTAGGCTCCGGTTATCACATCATCCAGTCAAAAATTGCCATTGGCTCAGGCGGGCTTTACGGCAAGGGCTGGCTTAACGGCACCCAGTCACAACTTAATTTCCTGCCGGAACGATCTACTGATTTTATTTTTGCCGCCTATGCAGAAGAATTCGGCCTGGTGGGTATCGTGCTGTTACTCATCGCCTATCTGCTGGTCATCATTCGCGGCCTGCTCATCGCTGCCCAGGCCCAGGATACATACTCCCGCCTGCTGGCCGGAAGCCTGGTGATGACATTTTTTATTTACGTATTCGTCAATATCGGCATGGTAACCGGTTTACTGCCTGTTGTTGGCTTGCCACTACCTCTGGTAAGTTACGGCGGCACATCCATGGTGACCCTGATGGCAGGTTTCGGTATCCTGATGTCCATTCACACGCATCGTAAATTACTACCTAGATAACCGCGTAATATAAACTTTTAATTATAACTTTTTGTTACAATTTTTTATTACAAAAACAGAGAACACTGACAATCCTTATGAATATTATTTACCGACTGTTTAATCGTTCGACACATCGTGCGGCCCTAGCCAGCTTGCTAGTTGTACTTATTATGCCCGCGCACGCCACCGTGGATAAAAGTTACTTCGAAAACAAAAAAGATGTTCTTGTCTTTATTGATGAAGTCAGTAAAAAGCATGGCTTTGATAAAGAAAACCTCCAAAAAATATTCGCGAAAATAGAATTTAAACAGTCAATCATTGATGCCATCACCCGTCCGGCAGAAGGAAAACCCTGGTTTCAGTATCGACCCATTTTTGTTACCAACACACGAATTAAGGAAGGTGTAGAATTCTGGAATAAAAACCAGGAAATACTCGAACGCGCCGAAAAAGAGTACGGCGTCCCTCCGGAAATCATTGTTGCCATTATTGGCGTAGAAACGCGTTATGGACGACATAAAGGTGGCTACCGTGTTTTAGACTCACTCGCCACGCTGGCGTTCGGCTATCCCAAACGAGCCAAATTTTTCCGCAGCGAACTGGAGCAATACCTGTTGCTCGCGCGGGAAGAAAAACTAGATCCACTCTCCGTCAAAGGTTCGTATGCAGGCGCCATGGGGCAGGCACAATTTATTTCCAGCAGCTACCGGAATTTTGCTGTCGACTTTGATGGTGACGGTAAACGTGATTTATGGAACAACACTAGCGATGCCATAGGCAGCGTGGCCAATTATTTCAAACGCCACAAATGGCAACCCGGTGGCAAAGTGGTTTCACCCGCCATAGTCGGCAGCAATCATATCCAGGTGTTAGTTGAGAAAGGTTACAAACCACACAGCACTGTAGCTGACTTACGCAAACGCGGCGTAACACCAAAAATAAAATTAAATCCGGATGAGCTGGGCGCTCTTATTGAACTAAAAAAGTTAGCTGGTCGTGAATACTGGTTAGGACTGAATAACTTTTATGTCATCACCCGTTATAACCACAGCCCACTTTACGCCATGGCAGTTTATCAACTGGGCCAGGCCATAATAAAAGACAGGAAATAATCACATCAAAAAAACAAACGCCACCAATAACCTCTCCGCGAAAGAAAACACCCTTTCTCTCATTACTCCATTGTTGGCGACAGAAGTAACAGCAAAAGGGGTAAGTGTGTGTTTTGGATGTCTTTTGCTTACTGCATGTGGATCTTTTTCTTCGCGCGACAGTGCACCTGACCGGTATATAGACCATACCCGCGTTAAAAATGCAGTTCCCATCGTTGAATCAAAAAGTAAATATGGAAATCCGAAGTCATACGAAGTTCAGGGCAAGCGCTATCATGTATTAAAGTCTGCCAGTAATTTCACGGAACGTGGCGTTGCCTCCTGGTACGGCACCAAGTTTCATGGTCGACGCACATCAAGCGGTGAGCCTTACGACATGTATGCCATGACAGCGGCCCACAAAACCCTGCCTATCCCTGTTTTTGTTGAGGTAACCAACCTCGATAATCATCGAAAAATTATTGTCCGCGTTAATGACAGAGGCCCTTTTGCAGAAGGACGCATCATTGACCTCTCCTACGTGGCCGCCAAAAAACTCGGGATTGACACCAAAGGCACAGGGCGGGTAGAGATCCGCACCATTGACCCACGCAGGAAAAAAATCGACGTGAGGCCAACCGCATCAAAAAATATTTCCATTGCCAGCTCATCCGGTCAACTGTATTTACAAGTTGGCGCTTTTACCGACCATAAAAACGCCACACAGCTACTCAGCCGCCTGGTGGCTACCACCAATGAAAATGTGCTCATTAACCGAAAATCAACGGGTGATCAGGACGTTTACCGGGTACGCATAGGACCGCTAAACTCGGAATCAGAAGCCAATCTTTTGAGAAAAAGACTCAGCCCTCTGGGTATCAGCACTCCACATGTCGTTGTAGAGTAGGACAAAAGTAGCTATCCTCTCACCGCAGCATTACCAGCCTCGAAAACAGGCTCTAAAAAACAATCAGCCTGACATCCACGGCTCACAAAAAACATACTTCTAACGCATACAAAAGCACACAATAAACCAAAATGAATAAAACTAGTCACCGTTTTACTGCTTCCTTAATTTTACTGCTCTTTGCAAGCCTGGCATTACCCAGTTATGCAGCAATCATGGTTCCTGCCTCACCCAAAATCAAAGCCAGGGGATTTTTACTCATGGATTTCGACAGCGGCCGGATCCTGACAGAAAAAAAATCAGACCAACGTATGGAACCCGCCAGCCTGACTAAAATGCTGACCTCCTATGTTATCGCTAACGAACTGGCTAACGGTGGCATCAGCCTGGATGAAATGGTCACTATCAGCAAAAAAGCCTGGCGCATGCAAGGCTCCCGTATGTTCATTGAGGTTGGGAAAAAAGTTTCCGTCGAAAACTTATTAAAAGGCATTATTATTCAATCCGGGAACGACGCTACTGTCGCGTTAGCAGAACACGTGGCGGGAAGCGAAGAAACTTTTGCAGATTTAATGAACCAGCATGCCGCCGAATTAGGCATGGTGGACAGCCACTTCGTAAACAGTACCGGCTTGCCCAACAAAAATCACTACACAACACCAGGCGACATGGCAAAACTTGCGCGCGCTTTGATTAAGAATTTTCCTGAGCACTATAAATGGTACTCCACCAAAGAATTCAAGTTCAACAAAATCAAACAGTACAATCGCAATAAACTTTTGTGGCGTAATAAATTTGTTGATGGGATTAAAACCGGCCATACCGATTCAGCTGGTTACTGCCTGGTCGCATCAGCCAAACGAGATGGCATGCGCCTGATATCAGTTGTACTCGGCACCCGCAGCGAAGAAGCCAGGGCAGCGGAAAGTCAGAAATTACTCTCTTACGGCTTTCGCTTCTTTGAAACGCACAAATTATATGCCGCAAACGAGCCGCTAATGAAGACACACATCTGGAAAGGCGCAACCGAAGACTTATCCCTGGGCCTCAAAGAAGACCTTTACCTCACTATACCCAAGGGGCAGTATAAAAAACTGGATGCCGATGTGAATATTAATAAACGCATCACGGCACCCGTAAAAAAAGGTGCGCCATTCGGCACCGTCAACGTCCGCCTTGGTGACAAACAATACGCCACGCGTAATTTAATCGCGCTCACTGATGTCGAAAAGGGCGGTCTACTGGATAGCCTCATTGATGAAATCAAACTATTATTTGAATAAACACGGAAAAATAAGGGAGCATAAATAAAAACCCTTCCTTCTTCTCATTTTTCTCTTTACTCTGACCCTATGACTGTTTTCCTGAATGGCAAATTCCTGCCAGAATCACAAGCCCACGTCTCTGTGCTCGACCGTGGGTTTATTTTTGGCGATGGCATATACGAAGTCATTCCTGTTTATGGTGGAAAACTATTTCGCTTTGATGAACATATGTCTCGTCTACAAAATAGCCTTGATGCCATCAAAATCACCAATCCACTCAGCTCCGCTGAATGGGAGAAAATGTTAACCGAATTAATCCGCCTTAATGGCGATGGAGACCAGTCACTGTATTTGCAGGTTACCCGCGGCTGCGCAAAGCGTGATCACGCCATACCTGAAAACCCAACTCCCACCGTATTCGCCATGTGTAACGAATTAAAACCACTGGCAATGGAAATCATTAATGAGGGAGTTGCGGCAATCACCATCGATGATATCCGTTGGTCACGCTGCCATATAAAAGCCACCAGCTTGCTAGCTAATATTTTGTTACGCCAGGAAGCCCTCGATCAGGGTGCGGCCGAAGCTATTTTGATCCGTGACGGCCAGGCAACCGAAGGCGCAGCAAGCAACCTGTTTGCGGTAATCGATGGCGTTATCACCACACCCCCAAAAGGCCCCATGTTATTACCCGGTATCACCCGCGACCTGGTTCTGGAGCTAGCCGCTAGCAATACGCTACCGTGCCAGGAAAAAACGATCTGTTTGGCCAAGTTACAACAGGCAGATGAAATCTGGCTAACCTCATCAACAAAAGAAATTCTGTCTGTTACTCAATTAGATGGGGAATTAGTTGCTGATGGCAAACCCGGCCCCTTGTATCAGCGGTTACTGACCTTATATCAGGACTACAAACAAACATTGCGAAACTAGCCATAGAGGCAGCCATAGCAACTATAGCCATGACGTCTAAAAAAGAAAACGATTCAGCCTTCTCTTTCCCGTGCGACTTCCCCATTAAAGCCATGGGGCATGCCAGCGGTAATTTTGAAATCACTGTGCTGGAAATCGTACGCCTCCATGCGCCAGACCTGACCGAAGATGCTTTCAAGAGCCGCCCCAGCAGTAACGGGAAATACATTTCTGTTACCGTGACAATTCGAGCCGAAAGCCGTAACCAACTTGATGCTATTTATATGGATCTTACCGCCTGTGAACATGTGCTCATGGCGCTCTAATCCACTCAACAGTGAGCAACCCACCCAAAGACAGTAACGAACCCGACATTCTTGTCCGCCATCTCGGCTTACGCGATTACGAAACTGTGTGGCATGAAATGCAGCAGTTTACAGAACAGCGTAACGAAAACACGGCCGATGAAATCTGGTTGCTTGAACATCCCCCGGTTTTTACTCTGGGTCTGAATGGCAAACGTGAGCATATCCTTGATGCCGGCAACATCCCCGTTGTTCAATGTGATCGCGGCGGACAAGTGACCTACCACGGCCCCGGACAACTCATTGTCTATTTTTTACTGGATTTAAAACGCCGTAATCTTGGAGTCAAAAAACTGGTCAATAAAATAGAGCAGGCCATCATTGATCTGCTGGCTGATTCCGGCATCGAAGGTCAACGACGCGACAAGGCCCCAGGCATATACATAGAAGATGCCAAAATCGCCGCATTGGGATTGCGGGTTCGTCGCGGCTGTTCCTACCACGGTCTGAGTCTGAATATCGATATGGATATGGAACCTTTTACCCGCATCAACCCCTGTGGCTTTGCCAATCTCAAAACAATACAAACACACGACATTTTGCCAGACGCCAGCCTCTCCGATACAAGCACTGCCTTGTTGTCGCAGCTGGAAAAGCAGTTCGGTCACACAACACCCGCATAACCTTTAATTTCTACTGGTTTTCTGGGCCAACAGATGCCCGCCACGACAAAAATTTGCGTGTATAATCTCGTTCTTTAAAACCGTTTATAATCGCGCCTCCTAAAAATATCCAATGAACAAGCCTCCCAGCCCCTCCAGTAAAAATAAACATTCCGTTGAAGTCGGCGTACCGCTGCGCGGCGCTGAAAAAGTGGCACGCATCCCTATAAAAGTAGAACCTTCTACCGAAGTGAAACGCAAACCAAAATGGATTCGCGCCAAGGCGCCCACCAGCCCCGAGGCTCAGCGAGTCAAAAAATTACTGCGTAAACATAAATTACATACCGTTTGTGAAGAGGCTGCCTGCCCCAATTTAGGAGAATGTTTCAGCCACGGTACCGCCACCTTCATGATCATGGGAGATATCTGTACTCGCCGTTGCCCATTCTGTGATGTCGCCCACGGGCGACCCAAACCACTGGACGTCAACGAGCCTGAAAACCTGGCCAAAACACTGGCTTTGCTCAAACTCAAATACGTGGTCATCACCTCGGTAGATCGGGATGACCTCAGGGACGGCGGTGCGGGGCATTTTGTCGAATGCATTCGTGCTGTACGCGAAGTCAGTCCTCAGACCCGAATCGAGATACTGGTACCTGATTTTCGTGGCCGCATGGATATTGCGCTGGAAATCATGGAAAAGGCTCCGCCAGACGTTTTCAATCACAACCTGGAAAACGTGCCACGGCTGTACAAAAAGATCCGACCTGGCGCGGACTACGAGTGGTCGCTAACATTGATCCAGCGCTTCAAGGAAATGTACCCGGACATCCCCACCAAGTCCGGCCTGATGCTAGGGCTGGGTGAAACTTTCGATGAAGTCGTCGGCGTACTCAAAGATCTGCGTGCCCACAACTGCGACATGCTAACCCTCGGCCAGTACCTGCAGCCCAGCCTTAGCCACCTGGCAGTGGATCGTTTTGTGACCCCAGAGGAATTCGACCAATTGGCAGAAACTGCTCGGGAGCTTGGCTTCAGCAACGTTGCCAGCGGCCCCATGGTGCGCTCTTCTTACCACGCTGATCAGCAGGCTGCCGGGCAATCCATCAGTTAGCTAAAACCCAAGAATACCGGCACTTTCAGCCAATAAATTGAATTTATACCCGAGCAAATGAAAACCGCTTTGAATTCATAGCAAAAGCCTTTAATGTGGTTCTTTCCGTCCATTTATTACTGAGCGGATCCATAGCTATAAAACAACACATTTAGTGGCCCAGACAGTAGCAGTCAGTAACGACAGACGCACTCGTCATGCCATGCCGATAGGCAGGCTGCCGGCACATTTAGCAGCTAAAGCAAGCGGCCCACTAGGTTGAAGAACACAATGTTGCCCAACAATTAGTTAGCTGCTTAAAAAAAGGATACAGAAGAATGATTAAACCGATTGGTTCTGATGAACTACAACCCCGTTTCGTTTATGACGTCGCAGAACATGATGCATTAAGTAAAGAAGCCGAGTCACTGCCTTCAGTGATCATCAGTTCCCAGGCAGCCGGTAATGCGGTGATGATGGGTGCCGGTTACTTCAACCCGTTAAAAGGTTTTATGAATGTGGCTGACGCCATGGGTGCTGCGGAAAAATTGACCCTCACTGATGGCTCGTTCTTCCCGGTCCCGGTTATGTGTCTGCTGGAAAACACCGATGCAATTGGCGATGCTAAACGCATTGCCCTTCGCGACCCGAATGTAGATGGCAACCCTGTACTGGCAGTCATGGATGTCGAAGCCATCGAAGAAGTATCGGCTGACCAGATGAAAGTCATTACCGACAAGGTTTACCGTACCGATGACCCTGAACACCCAGGTGTGGCAGCGTTTAACTCACGGGGACGTATGGCCGTATCGGGTTCTATCCAGGTACTGAACTTCAGTTACTTCCAGACTGAATTCCCTGACACTTTCCGTACTGCCGTAGAAATTCGTAATGAAATCGCTGAACACGGCTGGAAAAAAATCGTCGCCTTCCAGACGCGTAACCCGATGCACCTGGCGCACGAAGAACTCTGCCACATGGCCATGGATCGCCTCGGTTGTGACGGACTGGTCATTCACATGCTGCTGGGTAAACTTAAGCCCGGCGATATTCCTGCCCCAGTTCGTGACGCTGCAATCCGCAAGATGGTCGAACTGTACTTCCCAGCCAACAGCGCGATGGTAACGGGTTACGGTTTTGACATGTTGTATGCCGGTCCACGTGAAGCAGTGCTACACGCATACTTCCGCCAGAACATGGGCGCAACACACTTCATTATCGGCCGTGACCACGCTGGCGTAGGCGACTACTATGGCGCCTTTGATGCCCAGACTATCTTCCAGGAAGAAGTGCCAGAAGGGGCTATGGAGATCGAAATCTTCGAGGCCGATCACACGGCATGGTCGAAGAAACTGAACAAGGTAATCATGATGCGAGAAGCACCAGATCACGAGAAAGACGATTTCGTTTTACTCTCAGGGACTAAAGTTCGTGAAATGTTGGGGAATGGCGAAGCGCCACCCAAAGAGTTCTCACGACCTGAAGTGGCTAAAATCTTAATCGATTATTACCAAGGTCTGTAATTGCTCACATCGTAAGAAGTTTCGTAAGAAGCATCACCTAGAAAGGCCGACTTATCATGTAGATGAGCCGGCCTTTCTATTTGGCCATTCAGCTAAATAGACACATGCTCACAGCTCGCCAAGGCCACCTATTCATAATGAAAAAGTAGTGAAAGGTTGAAAAACCGGGTAAAAGTTAAAATCTGGTCCTGACCATGCCGGGATCAGAGCAATGCTGAGAGTGATAATCCTGCTTGAAGATCAGGGCCAGCCGAATCATCCACAACAGCGTGACACCGAGCCTCTGAGCGGCTCTGCGCGGATCGGCAACCACCCCGGAAGACTCAGTCGATCCCTACAATCAACTGAATCTAGACAGCGCACCTTCGTCGACAGTTAGGGTACAATTTCAGCCATGGCACTACACCTTAGGCACTTCACTTTAAGCTCTTCATTTTAGAAACAACCTGGAAGCGCATGAACTTACTGTTACGAACCTGCTACATAACGTTAATCATTGCCGCAATGCAGTTATCACTGACGGCTCAGGCAGTTGAATCGGTATTGGGTCAAAAAAACCAGGATTCTGATGAAGAAATAGGCTCAATTAACGATGAGCCCGATTTCGAATTCTTCGAATTTGATGATGCCCCATTAGAGGTCGATCTGGTCCTTCCTGACTGGTTCAAGCTCAGCTTCCTTGAGTTAAGCAACGACCTTCAGGAAACAAAAGAATCCGGAAAACGTGGATTGATTGTTTATTTTGGGCAAAAAAATTGCGCTTATTGCAAATCCCACCTTAAACACAATTGGGAAAATCCCTTTATTGTTGCCTATACGCGCAAATATTTTGATGTAGTCGCTATCGATGTTCGCGGCGACCGTCCTGTTGCCGATATTAACGGAAAAATTTTTCGCACTGAAAAAATATTTTCCAGAGCAAACAGAGCCCAGTTCACCCCTACACTAATTTTTTATAGCCCCGATGGAAAAGAGATGTTGCGACTTTCCGGCTACCATTCTCCTTATCAGTTTAAAGCCGTACTGGAATATGTTGCAGATGGTCACTATAAAAATGAAAAACTAAAAGACTACTTTGCCCGTGCATCAGAGTTTTTTGATTATGGGCATGACATCATTAACAGTAATGATATTTTTTCAGATCCACCGTACGCAATGGATCGTTCGCTATTTCCTTCGCAAATACCACTGGCTGTATTTTTTGAAAAATCAAACTGCCATGCTTGTGATGTGATGCATGCCGGGCCGCTCAGCAACAACACAATACTGCATACCATGACCCAACTTGAAGCCATACAACTGGATATGGAATCAGACGTACCGGTTATTGCTCCTGATGGAGAAAGAACAACCGCAAGAAGATGGGCAAATAAACTGGAAGTTTATTACACACCAACACTCATATTTTTCGATGAACGCGGTAAAGAAATTATTCGCATAAATTCCGTGGTGGGTTTTTACCGACTCAACAACGTCCTGCACTATATTTTATCGAAAGGGTATCTCCAAGAACCTAACTTCCAGTTATGGAGACAGCGACATAAGCGTTAGGGGCATAGGAGATAGTTTTTCTTAATGGCTGTTTTATACTGAAAGCGGACGTTAGGGAATCTTATTAATATTGATGGAAGTGATGCATTTCAACAAATAATTGAAACTGCTCCCTTTCTGTTTGACCAAAACGGATAAAAATATGAAAAACACTAAAGACAAGGTAGATGTTGCAAGAATTGAGGAAGCAATTCAGATGTTAAATACATATGTTAAAGCAGCAAACATTAATCCTTTCATCTCAATATTAGAAGCAATAAAACAAGAACCAGAAAACGAATCACTTTTAATACAGCTTTATGATGCATTTCAGAACCTTGGTATAACTCAAGGTGCAGTTTTGACCTATGCACCCTCTATTTATGATTTGATAGTTGATGATCCCTTCTGTGGCAATTAAAGGAGTTATAGCCCTTTAAATAGTTTGACTGATATAGAAAAACGGGTCAGAGAGCAATTGCTTCTAAGATTAGAAACAATTGCTCTCTGACCCGCTTTAACTTTACTGATGGAGTAGACGCGAGACCTTTCAAGTACGCGCGGCTGATTGCTTTAAGGCTTCTTAGGTGTTTGGTAAGGTACTTCTTTCTGGAAGCTTATCCATTCAGTCGTATAACCTATAACAAACTGTCCAGGAACAACCTCTTTCTGTGTTGTCGTCACATACTCTGTTTTACCTGTTGGCACCTTAGGTCTGCAAAATTCAGCCATAATCATAACTCCTTCAACTATTTATATTATCGGGAGGAAAAAACAGCTATGTCAGCCCCTCCCACTTCAACTGACTAAATTATACCCTTCTAGCGCGTATAATGCGCCTTTTTCGGTATCACATGCCTAACGCCGCCCTGGGGATTCTCAACATCACCCTT
>JAUWVK010000158.1 GCA_030617485.1 Gammaproteobacteria bacterium | reverse complement strand
AAATCCTGGCTGGCGATAGCTGTTAGTGAGTAGCTGTTAGTGAAAAGCTATGATTAAAAAGAATTAAACAACCTGTAACTAGATGAAAAAACAAAAATGACAAGTGCTGAAATTAGACAACTGTTTCTGGAATATTTCAGTAAGCGTGACCATGAAGTTGTGCCCAGCAGTTCGCTGGTGCCGGCTAATGATCCGACCCTGCTGTTTACCAATGCGGGCATGGTGCCATTTAAAGAAGTTTTTACTGGCCAGGAAAAAAGAAAGTACGTGCGTGCAGTGAGTTCGCAGCGTTGTGTGCGCGCCGGTGGTAAACATAACGACCTTGAAAATGTTGGCTATACCGCGCGCCATCACACCTTTTTTGAAATGCTGGGCAATTTTAGTTTTGGGGATTATTTCAAACGCGAAGCCATCCAGTACGCGTGGGAGTTTTTAACGGTTGTCGCCAAACTGCCAGCCGATCGTCTGTTGGTAACCGTGTATGAGGAAGATAAAGAAGCTGCTGATATTTGGTTGAACGAAATAGGCATTGATCCTCAACGATTGATTCTCATCGGCGACAAGCCGGGCGGTAAAAAACACGAAAGCGATAATTTCTGGTCTATGGGGGATACCGGTCCCTGTGGTCCTTGTTCGGAAATCTTTTTTGACCATGGTGCGGATGTTGCTGGTGGTCCGCCAGGGTCTCCAGAAGAAGATGGTGATCGTTATGTTGAAATCTGGAACCTGGTGTTCATGCAATATGACCGTGACACTGAAGGGACGCTCAATCCATTGCCTCATCCCTCGGTTGATACTGGTATGGGGCTGGAACGTCTCGCGGCGGTTTTGCAGGGCGTACACAATAATTACGATATCGATTTATTCCAGCATCTTATTAAAACCATCGCTAAACTGGCAGGGCAAAAAGACCTTGCTAATACCTCGTTGCGCGGTGTCGCTTCCGGCGTCCCTGCCTCGGCAACTGCTCCCGGCGACGCTCTACCTCCTGCATCCATGCAGTCGTCCCGCGACATTAGCACGTCCATGTGCGTCATAGCCGACCATATTCGTGCCTGTGCATTTTTAATTACCGATGGTGTGGTTCCTTCCAACGAAGGGCGTGGTTATGTGTTGCGACGGATTATTCGTCGCGCTATTCGTCACGGCCACAAGTTAGGTTTGCGTGAACCATTTTTTTATAAACTGGTTGATGCCCTGTGTCAGGAAATGGGTGATGCCTATCCGGAATTAGTGAAGGCAAAAGCACAGGTAGAGCGCTCGCTGAAGCAAGAAGAAGAACGTTTTGCTGAAACCTTAGATAACGGCATGGTGATTCTTGAGGAAGCCGTAGAGGCATTAACCGGAAAAGAAATTTCAGGTGAAACAGTTTTCAAGCTTTATGATACTTATGGTTTTCCGGTGGATCTCACCGCAGACATTGCGCGGGAACGAAATTTAACGTTGGACATGGCGGGTTTTGAGAATGCGATGGACGCACAACGCGAACGTGCCAGATCAGCCAGTAATTTTGGTGTAGCAACAGGCGCAGGTTTAGAGATAAATGCGCAAACGGAATTTACTGGCTATGACCAGACAGCAGGTAGCGGAAAAGTTGTCGCCTTATTTCATGACGGCGCTGAGGTGGAACAACTTTCGGAAGGTGAAGAAGGTTTTCTGGTATTGGATCACTCGCCATTTTATGCAGAGTCTGGAGGACAGGCAGGCGATCAAGGTGTGATGACGGCTGCTGGTTTACAAATGACTGTAATGGACACCCAGAAGCAGGGTGATGCTTTCTTGCACCAGGTAAAAGTGGAGTCGGGCAGTGTTTCAGTTGATGGCAATGTGGATGCGCAGGTTAATGCGAGTCGTCGACTGGACACTGCGTGCAATCACTCGGCCACCCATCTTTTGCATGCGGCTTTGCGCAAGGTATTGGGTGATCATGTGCAACAGAAAGGTTCGCTGGTGAATGCGGAACGATTGCGTTTTGATTTCTCTCATTTTGAAGCAATAACGCAGGATCAATTAGCTGAAATCGAAAACATGGTCAACGAGCAAATTCGGGCCAATGTAGCCGTTGAAACAAAACTGATGTCACAGGACGATGCGGTGGCTTCGGGTGCGATGGCCTTGTTCGGCGAAAAATATGGTGACACCGTACGCGTATTGAGCATGGGCGATTTTTCGGTCGAACTGTGTGGTGGCACTCATGTGAGCCGAACCGGCGACATTGGTTTGCTTAAAGTTACCTCCGAAGGTGGAGTGGCTGCCGGCGTGCGCCGCATTGAAGCTGTCGCGGGTGCAGGTGCACTGCGTTATATCGGTGAAACCGAGAAAAGCCTTTCCCAAATAGCTGGAATACTCAAGGCCGATGCGGGCACAGCTGAAGCCAAAGTGCGTCAGTTGATGGATCGAAGTCGCGCGCTGGAAAAAGAAGTGGATCAACTTAAATCCAAGCTGGCGAGTAGCCAGGGCGGTGATCTTGCCTCACAGGCGGTCGAGGTAGATGGCATTAAGGTATTGGCTGCAAGACTTGAGGGTGGTGATGCTAAATCCCTGCGGGATACCGTTGATCAGCTTAAGAATAAGTTAGGCGCTGCAGCAGTGGTGTTAGCTGCGGTAGATGGCGATAAAGTGAGCCTGGTGGCTGGCGTTACCAAGGATGAGACCAAGCGCATTCGTGCGGGTGATCTGGTTAATAATGTTGCTCAACAAGTAGGTGGCAAGGGTGGTGGACGGCCTGATATGGCGCAGGCAGGGGGCAAAGACCCTTCCGGGCTGGATGCGGCTTTACAGGCTGTGCCTGACTGGGTTCGAACTCAGCTGGGCACATAGTTACCCTTCTCTGAGAAGTCTTAAGGTTCCCTTAAGATTGCTGTAGTAAAATCCTTATAATGTATTTCACATATACTTATAAAATCTTTATATAAGTATTTGCTGTTATTCGTGTAGGAATTTTCCTACAATAGCATTATCTTGTAGGACAATTCCTACAAAGCGGCTTTGAACTTGGGCGGAAATTAGTGTTTAATCTGGCTCCTTTTTACAGGTCAGGAATATGTCACTAATAGTCCAAAAATATGGAGGGACTTCAGTCGGTTCGGTGGAGCGCATCGAAGCCGTCGCGAAGAAGGTAGCCTCCTTTAAAGCCCAGGGAGACGACGTAGTCGTCGTGGTTTCTGCCATGAGCGGTGAGACTAATCGCCTGGTAAAGCTTGCCCATGCAATGGATGCTCAGCCGGATAGCCGTGAACTGGATGTGCTGTTGTCCACCGGTGAACAGGCCACTATCGCATTGTTGGCGATGGCGTTGAAAAAACGTGGCGTACCAGCGCGCTCATTCACGGGTGGGCAGGTGCATATTTTGACTGATAGTGCTCACAACAAGGCACGCATTGTAGATATCGACAAAAAGCGTGTCAGTGAGGCTCTGGCAGAAGGAGAAGTTGTTGTTGTTGCCGGTTTTCAGGGTGTTGATGAGCAAGGCAACATTACGACTCTGGGTCGTGGTGGTTCGGATACCACTGCTGTCGCGTTAGCCGCAGCACTGGAAGCCGATGAGTGCCAGATTTATACCGATGTGGATGGGGTGTACACCACCGATCCGCGAGTAGAACCGAAAGCGCGCCGCTTAGACCGCATCACTTTTGAAGAGATGATGGAAATGGCCAGCCT
>JAUWVK010000047.1 GCA_030617485.1 Gammaproteobacteria bacterium | reverse complement strand
ACGCTGATTCTTTTTGGTCAGATTATGGCAATGTTCTATTGCCTGCTGAATACGCTCGATCAACAGCTGATCATTGAAAGGTTTCTCTATGAAATCAAACGCTCCTGCTTTTAAGGCACGAATTGCCATAGGAACATCAGCATGCCCTGTAACAATAATGATAGGTAGCGTAAATCCACCACTAATTAACTGTTCCTGCATATCCAGACCACTAATCTCAGGCATACGCACATCAAGTATTAAACACCCTGGACCACCCTCCCGATATTCATGTAAAAACGCACTCGGTGATTCATAGGTCTTAACACGCTGACCTACGGATTCAATTAACCACGTCAAAGAATGGCGTACAGACGGGTCGTCATCCACAATATAGACTGTGTTTTCCTGTTTACTCATATGCTATCCATTACCCGCAAGGTAAAACTCACTCTGGTCACATTTTCGAGCGTCATGGCAGCTCGCATACTCCCGCCATGAGATTCGATTATGTTTCTGCTGATCGACAACCCCATCCCCATACCATCCTCCTTGGTAGTAAAAAACGGTGTAAAAACCTCTTCATTGTCAGGTAATCCAATGCCATTATCTTCCACTGATATTTCCAGCATAAAAGGTGTCAGCATACTTGCTTCCACCACCACATTTCTATTATTTTCACTCGTCTGTTTCAAAGAATCTATGGAATTTCTCAACAGATTAATTAGTACCTGTTCAATTTGAACAGGATCGGCTTCAACATCCAATAAACTTTCCTGAATATTTTGTTTTACAGTAATATGATTTTCACGAATATCACCTGACATTAATTCCAGCACCTGATCTATTAATGGCGTGATAGAAACCTGTATACGAGTAAATTCGTTCTTACTAACCTGTTGCCTCAAACGTTTAATTATTTTTGCTGCCCGCTCTGCTTCTTCTGCACTCTTGTTCAGTACAACTCTCAGATCATCCATGGGTAGATTATTGTCATTTAATCTTCGAATACTGCCACGCGTGTAATTAACGATAGCCGTCAACGGCTGGTTTAACTCATGAGCCAAACCAGATGCCATTTCCCCCATGGTGCCCAACCTTGAAACATGAGCCAATTCCTGAATTCGTTTTTGCGACTGCTCCTGTGCCCTTTGTCTATCGATCTCCCAGCCGATCCAGTCTGCAATAAGTTGAACAATATCCGTGTCAAAATTGGTAAATTCCGGCTGTCTGGCCACTTTATCGACAAATGATATTGTTCCATATCGTTCTCCTCCCACATGCACGCATGCGCCCAGATATGCGCCCCAACCAGAAAGCTCAAGACATCGACTGCCATGCCACGTTGAAGCGCTCGCATCTGCAACACCAACAGGTTGTTCAATAAGCAACATATCATCGCAGAGCGCTTCGCCAATGTTTGCCTGTGAAACCATATTCGAATGATGCGGTGCTGAAATCACTTCTATTGTTTCTGTACCATCGTCCCTGACAGCAGATAACAGGCCCAAACCCAAATTAAAATGTTTTCGTCCAGTTTTTAGCATAGACATGATTTTGGATTCAAAAGGAATATCCACAGCAGAAATAATAAAATGAAGCTCCCTCAGCGTATGATCGCTATGACGCAAGGCTTCTTCTGCATGTTTACGCGCAGTAACATCCTTTTCTAACTGGATATTAACACTGTGAAGATCATTGGTGCGCTCAAAGACCTGTTGCTCAAGATTGTCGCGGTGTATCAATAACTCTTTTTGTGCCTCTTTCCTATGGCTAATCTCATCGTGCAAATCATGTTGGGAGGAAACCAGTTTTTTGTTTGACCGCATAACAAAGGCTGTCGCAAGAGAGAGGATGAGCATGAGTGACAAACTGACAACGACCCAGCCCCAGTAATCTCTTAGTAGCAATAGAGGAGAAACTTTTTTAGGTATGTAAGGACCAATACGCAGTTCACGCATCAATTCATGTACTGGGTTGTAGTCTAGCGGTATGGTCCACGACACATTGTTTATTGTGCCATCTGCAGTAAGAAGTGCCACCACAATCCGCTCGGCTAATTTATCTGGAATTCCATCTGTTTTTGCCAAAGGCCATTCCGGGTACAGCGCCGTACTCAATTGCGCCTTAAATCCTGGTGCAGATTGACGGTTGAGTATCCTGAAGTCTTTTATCTTAATACGGCCTTCGGATTCCATTTGCTCCATGACACCAGTCCTGACGGTTCCAGCATCTACCAAACCTACTGAAACCCTCGATACAATATCGTCCTGGGGAAAACCAATAAAATCCAGGCGTGACATATCTGTAAAAGGATCAATACCCTGTGACTGTAGTTCGCGCCACGCCATCTGGAAACCGCCAAATGCTCGCTCGCTCACCGCCGCAAAACTCTTACCTTTGAGATCGGTAAGGGTGCGAATGTCAGCTCGATCACTGCGGGCTATTATCACTGCCCCGAATTGAGTTTTTTCACCTGCTACCTTTCCCTTATTAATAGTAGCTATACGTGTCACTCTGTATTTACTTTCCAGCAATACATAATGACCCGGATTAGTCAGAACCAGGTCAACCTCCCCCCTGGACACAGCTGAGGTAAATGATGGGAGATCATAAGGGATAATTTTAAAACGATAACCTGGTATTGATTTGGAAAGCTGCTCAGCAAGCGGCGACCACTGCATTTTTGCTACTGTGGTACCCCGGAAAGCCAGAACACCAATGCTCACCGTATTATCAGCTAATGCAAAACACTGTGGCCAGGGTGCCAGCAGCAATATCATACATACAGTTATTTTTATTTTTGGAATCCCAGGCACCCTTACCACTTTATAGAAATTTCCTAAAATCCGCTAATTTATTGAATATCTGCTTTGCAGCGATAGCGGTCATTCAGATATGCTCACTTTATCTTCTTAAAATATTCCTTAATATTGTAATCTGTAGTTAATCCGTACATTGATTCACCATCAAAATAATATGTGTAATTTTCATACTCACTAAAGAATTTGTTCCATGTTTTTATGGTTATTGAGTTATCTGTCTGGTTAATTACTTCATAAGTACCTTCATATTTTATATCATCAAATTCTGTATATATTTTGTTTTTTGTAAATATTATCTCAAGCTTTCCAAATAAATCATCTTCTAAATAGCTCCTGACTTTTTCTGGAATATTAGCTACTTTTCTTACTTCTAGAAGAGTTTTCTCCTTATCCGATTTCCAGTTGCCGATCAAAGGATTAGAGTATGTCATTTGGGAAAAGGTCATCAAAAATATAATTAATGGTATTTTCATTATTTTATTAAGCGGAAAGGTGCTAATTGTAAGATATTTAATTTCTTATTTAGTAAATTGTGAACGTCCGCTTTCAGTATAAAGCGATCATTCCCACTTAAAAGCATAAGCCCCTATTAACAAAAACAGGATGCTCTGTCCCAACAAGACTATCAGATGATACGAAACGTCCAGCAGCCCTGCTCCATCAATCATAATTGAACGTGCGGCTGCCGTAATATGTGTGAGCGGCAGTATTTCGGCAAATTGCTGCATTAATGGATTGGCACCCTCTAACGAAAACCATACGCCAGATAAAAACATCATGGGCCACGTTAACAAATTCAAAAGACCACCTGCCATTTCTTCACTAGTGGTTCGCGCTGACACTATCAAGCTAAGACTGATCAGGCAGATTGCACCAAGCGCAAACACCAGAAATAGACTTAAATGTGAACCAAACATGGCGTAACCAATAAATATATTGGTGCCATAAAACACGAATATGGTGATAGCCATTATTAATATTAAACGGGATACAATTTGCACGCTCAGAAATTCAAGGGCAGAAATCGGCGTTGCTTTGAGTCTTTTTAGCATGCCATTTTTTCGGTAACGCACAATGACGTAACCCACACCAAACAACGCACTAAACATCATATTCATAGCCAGTATGCCCGGTATGACCCAGTCTACATAGCGGATTTCTTTTCCGCTGACCGTTTGCTTATTTAGTGAAACTGATTTTGATGCCAGAAGAATCTTTTCAACCAAATAACCATTAGGCGATTCATTATTTATCCAGTAACTTTTCTCACCCTGGTCAATCAACATATCCAGCTGATGCCGCTGCACTTTAGTTTTTGCTACTTCAGAATCATTGATCCCAATAAATTCGATATATTTTGTATTAAGGAAACTAGCAATACCTAAGGAATCCTGATTTTTTATACTATCAATATCCACGACACCCACTTTATACTGATCCGAATAATCACCAGTAAATGTAGCGGCAAAACCAGCAACAATCAGTACTGGCATAAGGATATTCCAGCTCAATGAAGAGCGGTCGCGCACAAACTCCTTGTTACGAGCATTTAGTAAAGCAAGGAAACGTCTAATAAACATAATTAAGCTCTAATTTCCTTGCCAGTTAATTCCAGGAACAGATCATCGAGATTCCTTGAGCGCACCTGTAAATGTGACAAGGAAACGTTTTTTTCAATAAGATCCGCTATAACCTGATTGACATCACTAGTGGTGATTTCGGCAATGCCTTTATGCCGATGCACGACATAGGAAAGGTCTTCAATATTCCCGAGGGCTTCCTCCGGTATCTGCAATATCACATCATTAAAATTTTCATCAAGGAGTTTTTTTGGTGTTCCCTGCGCGATAATTTTACCGTGATCCATAATGGCTATTTCATCACACAATACATAAGCTTCATCCATATAATGAGTCGTCAAGAGAACAGTCTTGCCTTCGGACTTAATGGATTCGATTAGATCCCAAAAATTGCGTCGTGCCTGAGGATCTAGCCCTGTGGTAGGTTCGTCTAGAAACAATATATCTGGGTCATTAACAAGTGCAATGGCCAACAATAACCGTTGTCGCTGACCACCTGATAACTGCCGATTATCCTGGTCGAGATAATCAGTAAGATTGCAACGCTTGATGAGTTCTTCTATGTTGGCATTTCTTGGATAAAGCCTGGCAAACATCTCCAGGGTCTCTCGCACAGTAATAAAATCCTGCAGCGCTGTTGACTGAAACATAATCCCCGCTTCATTGCGGAAACGTTTATCTACCGGCTCACCTTTATACAAAATTTCCCCTGATGTCGCGTCATGTATACCTTCCAGTATTTCTACCGTGGTGGTTTTACCTGCGCCATTGGGGCCTAACAAACCAAAACAAGTCCCCGGCATTAAATCAAAATCAACACCATTAACAGCTTCAACATTAGAATAATGTTTAACCAGATTACGAACCCGGATCAAAGGGTCAGTTAAAGGTGTAGTTGGAGACACGATCAAGAGTATTTTTCCTTAACAAACAAGTTGTAGAAAAAATCTAAAACTTGGAATGGTTTACCTGTTCATCTCTCAACATAAACACACCATGGCCACCACGCTCGAATTCCAGCCAGGTAAATTCCACATCTGGATACATTTCTACCAATGCTGCTGCACTATTACCCACTTCAACAATGAGGATGCCTCCCGGCTTTAAATAGCTGCCTGCCTGTTTCAATATACGTCGCACAATATCCAGGCCATCTTCACCAGCGGCTAACCCTAGTTCTGGCTCATGATGATATTCCTTAGGTAAAGTTCCCATATCCTCAGCATCAACATAGGGTGGATTACTTACGATAACATCATAACGTCGCCCTTCCAGCCCCTGAAACAAATCACCTTCATACAAACTAACTTGATCATCCACATGATGAGCCTCAATATTTCTTTGCGCTACTTCCAAAGCATCCGCAGAGAGATCCGTTGCGTCCACTCTGGCAAGAGGAAATGCCAACGCACTGGCGATTGCGATACACGCACTGCCGGTACAAAGATCTAAAATATCTTCAACCTTAGAAGCATCAACCCAGGGCTCATACCCTGCTTCAATCAACTCAGCGATGGGTGAACGTGGCACGAGCACACGTTCATCCACATAAAAAGGTACACCGGCAAACCAGGCCTCATTTGTTAAGTAAGCTGCCGGTACACGTGTGCTCACGCGTTTGGTTAATAACTCATACACGGTAAGGCGCTCTTGCCGGGTAAGCTGTGTTTCAATCATGTAAGGCGGTATTTCATGGGGAAGGTGCAAAGCGTGGGTCACCAGATAAAAGGACTCATCCAATGCATTGTCAGCACCATGACCAAATGCTAATCCAGCTTCATTGAAGCGACTGGCACCCCAGCGGACAAAATCCCCAATGGTGGATAATTGATTTATAGCATCAGTGTCCTCAAACATACCGCTTTCCTTTATTTTGACCTTTGCTAACAAGGTTTCTCATGCCTTAAAAATATGGGATTAAGTTTACTGGAAACTGGCTATCTGTGCTGCTTTCTACTTTACTTCGTGCCCACCTTTGCTTACCGTAGACGCTCTTTTAAGCACGGAACACAGACTTACCATGGCGCAATACGTATACACCATGAACGGCGTGGGCAAGGTTGTACCGCCCAAGCGTGAAATTCTCAAAGATATTTACCTGTCATTTTTCCCCGGAGCCAAAATTGGTGTTTTAGGGCTCAATGGCTCAGGTAAATCCACCCTGCTGCGCATCATGGCGGGAATTGATACCGACATTATTGGCGAAGCCCGTCCTCAACCCAACTTGAAAATCGGCTACCTGTCGCAGGAGCCGGAGCTGGACGAAAGCAAGGACGTGCGTGGTAATGTGGAAGAAGCGCTGGGCGATATCAGCTCTGCCCAGGAAGAGCTGGATGCTGTTTACGCTGCCTATGCAGAGCCAGATGCTGACTTCGACGCTCTGGCCAAAAAGCAGGCTGAGCTGGAGGCCATACTCCAGTCAAACGATGGCCACAGCATGGATCGCACACTGGAAATTGCCGCCGATGCGTTACGTTTGCCTCCCTGGGATGCCGATGTAAGCAAGCTCTCCGGTGGCGAACGCCGCCGTGTTGCCTTATGCAAGCTACTGCTCTCCAAGCCCGATATGCTGCTGCTAGATGAGCCCACCAACCATTTATATGCAGAATCTGTGGCCTGGCTGGAGCGTTTTCTGCACGACTACCCCGGCACTGTCGTTGCCGTGACCCATGATCGCTATTTTCTCGATAACGTCGCTGGCTGGATCCTGGAGCTGGATCGAGGTCATGGCATTCCCTGGGAAGGCAACTACTCCTCCGGGCTAGAACAAAAAAGCAAGCGACTGGAACAGGAAGAAAAAACAGAAGGCGCGCGCATCAAAGCCATGAAGGCAGAACTCGAATGGGTACGAACCGCGCCCAGAGGACGCCACGCCAAAAGTAAATCTCGTCTGGCGCGTTTTGATGAACTCAGCAAACAGGACTTCACCAAACGTAATGTCACCAACGAACTATTCATCCCACCTGGGCCACGACTTGGTGATCTGGTTATTGAAGCAACGGATGTAAAAAAAGGTTTTGGTGATCGTCTCCTCTACGACCATTTGAGTTTCAACCTGCCTCGCGGCGGTATCGTTGGCATTATCGGCCCCAATGGTGCGGGTAAAACCACTCTGTTCCGAATGATTACCGGCGAAGAAAAACCCGATGGTGGTGAATTAAAAATTGGCGAGACTGTTAAGGTTGCCTGCGTAGATCAATCCCGTGATGCTTTAGATGGTAAAAAAACCGTGTGGGAGGAAATCTCTGGCGGCCATGACAATATGATGATTGGCACGCTGGAAGTAAATTCCCGCGCCTACGTGGGACGTTTTAACTTCAAAGGTTCAGACCAGCAAAAACGGGTGGGTGATCTCTCCGGCGGCGAACGTAACCGGGTACATCTAGCAAAATTACTGGCATCTGGCGGCAACCTGTTATTACTGGATGAGCCCACCAATGATCTCGACGTGGAAACTCTGCGCGCACTAGAAGAAGCTCTACTGGAATTTCCTGGCTGTGCGGTCGTCATCTCGCATGATCGCTGGTTCCTGGATCGCGTCGCCACACACATCCTTGCCTTTGAAAGCGATAGCGAAGTGGTATGGTTTGAAGGCAACTATGCGGACTACGAAGCAGATCGCAAACGCCGCCTGGGCAGTGAGGCTGATCAACCGCATCGCATTAAATACAAAAAACTGACACGATAAAACCTGGCACGGTAAATCACAGACGAGATAACACGAAAGATTAATGACATGCCTATTTCATGACTACAGAAGAACTTATTGAGCTTATAAAGACCCAACCCGATAAGGTTGAATTTGATCAGGTGATCGATGTTATTGATGATAACTACGAATATTCTCCAACACATTTCACCAATGGCCAGGGGCATGATCTGGTCAATAACCTGTCAGGCAGCAACGAAGGTTCCTGTAAAATTTTTGCCTTTGCAACACTCAATGGACTTAACGAAGAAGAAACGCTTGCCTGTTTTGGAAAATACTATAGAGAGGATGTTTTAAATCATCCCAAAGGAAATGACCATGCCAATATTCGTACCTTTATGCGGAATGGATGGAGTGGAATTCGGTTTGATGGAACTGTATTGATTTAACACTTTGCAAACGACTAGCGACGAACGGCTACTATTTACGTTCAAAGTCCTCAATATTAAAGGTACGATGTTCCGGTGGAACATTGGTATCGGTATAACCGAGGTCATCCCTTTCAAGATCATCAAAAGGACCTGACCAGTCTTCTGGCGGGGCTATTTCCGTGTAACCCATGACCATCCAGGCATCAAATTCCAGCGCATCCAGCTCACCACCAAAATACTGGATTTCAACAAAACCTTCGTCCTCATCAATGCCAATAACTTCAAACCGCTGCTCATCCAGGCCTTGATACCATCTTCCGATGATCGGTAAAATTCCAACAGGCATGTTCCTCTCCCAAGTTCACAAACCATTAAATCCCTTTAAATTTCTTTAAAGCTACAGGCACCAGCCTCCCCCCTTTTCAGGGAATACAAACAAGATAGCACCGAATTTCCGTTTGTCTCTATATTATGGCGCTAATTTGAGTTTAAAAAAGGTTAATTTGGATTATCGCTCGAATAATGCAATAGATTCCACATGAGCCGTGTGGGGAAACATGTCCATTACCCCCACACTAACAAGCCGATAACCCTGTTCGTTGACCAGCGTGCCAGCATCCCGCGCCAATGTGGCGGGGTCACAGGAAACATAGACAATGCGATCGGGCAAAGGTTTGGGGAGGTTGGCAACCACCATGGGCGCGCCACTGCGAGGCGGATCTAACAGTAATTTATTAAAACCGGCCCCATACCAGGGTTCAAGAGCCAGGTCACCATTAAGATCGGCAGTGAAAAATTCTACGTTAGTGATGTTGTTTTGAGATGCATTATCGCGAGCACGGCCTACCAAACTTGCTTCACCTTCTACACCCACAACAGCACCGGCCTTGCGGGCAAGGGGTAGAGAAAAATTACCCAAACCACAAAAAAGATCCAGCACTCGATCATCTTTTTGTGGACTGAGTAGCTCAATAGCAAGATTGATCATCTTTTGATTCAGGCTAGCATTCACCTGGGTAAAATCTGTAGGCTGAAACCGCATTTCCACATCATAATCTGGCAAAAAATAACTGAGCTTAGTGCTTTCATCAGATGCCGTATCCTCTGGCCCTCTTTTCGGAAACAACCGAACAACAGTTTTTGGACCGCCGGACTGTAAAAATATTAACAGTTGCGTGTCTTGCCCAAACTGTCGTAACAATTCAAGATCAGTTTCTGATAACTCTTCAAGATGACGAAATATTAATGCCGCATTTTTATCACCCACAGCAATTTCAATTTGTGGAATTTTATCTTTAATACTGAGCTTAAGAATAAGATCAGAAAGTTCATTGGTGCGCTCGCCAATACGCGGATGTAAAACTTCACAGCGATTCAGGTTGGCCAAAAATGAACTGCTACGCTCACGAAACCCCACGCGCACCACTTTGTCACGACGCATGTATTTCACACCAAGGCGCGCCTTGCGACGATAACCCCAGGTCTCTGCAGTGAGCGGTGGTAATACGGACTCCGGTTTTACCTTGCCTATTTTTTCCAGACTCTCCAGCAACCTTTCCTGCTTGGCAGCAATTTGAGACTCCGAGCTCAAATGCTGTTGGCTGCAGCCTCCACAAATTCCAAAATGTTGGCAACGTGGCTCTATACGCAATGGTGAGGCTTTAATCACTTCCAGTACATCCGCTTCGTCAAACTTGCTCCGTGTTCGACAATAACGGAATTTCACCTCTTCGCCGGGCAAAGCTCGATGTACGAATACGACTTTGTCATCAATATGACAGATACCACGGCCATCATGGGACAGGGATTCAATAACCGCTGTGCGTGGCTCGGGGAATTTTTTACGACGTCGGGACATAATACGAATACTCAAAAAATTAGCGGAGATTAACAACGACAAACACTAAAAACGGTTAGTGCACTGATGAAGTGTACTAACCGTTTGTAAAGACCACCTTATGCAGGGAATACATCGGTAGAAAGATAACGATCTCCACGATCACAAATAATAACAACAATCACCGCATTCTCTACTTCTTTTGACAACTGCAAAGCAGCAGAAACTGCACCACCAGATGAAATTCCAGCAAAAATACCTTCCTGATTTGCCAAAGCACGCGTCGTCCATTCCGCGTCTTCCTGGTTTACATCAATAATGCGATCGACACGGGCAGCATCGTAAATTTCTGGAAGGTATTCTTTCGGCCAACGGCGAATGCCGGGGATGCTTGCGCCTTCGGTAGGCTGGACACCTACAATATCGATATTGGTGTCCTCTTTTTTTGCTATTTCCTTAAAGTAGCGTGAGCAGCCCATAATCGTTCCAGTGGTCCCCATGGAGCTTACAAAATGAGTGATTTTCCCTTTCGTATCCTGCCAAATTTCAGGGCCGGTGCCTTCATAGTGCGCCAGGGGATTATCCGGGTTGGAAAATTGATCCAGAACTTTTCCCTTACCCTCGGATTGCATCTTTAACGCCAGATCACGCGCACCTTCCATGCCTTCTGCCTGTGACACCAGTACGATCTCTGCTCCGAAAGCTTTCATCACCCCCCGCCGCTCCACGCTCATGTGCTCGGGCATGATCAGGATCATTCGGTAGCCCTTAATAGCCGCAGCCATAGCCAGGGCAATGCCAGTATTGCC
>JAUWVK010000140.1 GCA_030617485.1 Gammaproteobacteria bacterium | reverse complement strand
AAAGGTAAAAATACTCGGTTCTGAAGTCGCCGGACAAGTTGAGTCAGTGGGTAAGAACGTTACGAGATTCCAGGCTGGTGATAAGGTTTTTGGGGACTTATCCGCGCGCGGTTGGGGCGGTTTTGCCGAGTATGATTGCGCCCCTGAAGATAGATTGACCCTGAAACCGGTCAGTATGTCTTTCGAGCAGGCAGCGGCCATTCCCCAGGGGGCCGTCATAGCCTTGCAGGGTCTTCGTAAGGGAAATATTCAACCCGGACAAAAGGTGCTAATCAACGGTGCCGGCGGTGGCTCGGGGTCTTTTGCGATTCAGATTGCCAAGGCATTCGGAGCCAAGGTGACTGCCGTGGACAGCACCGAAAAACTGGACATGATGTCATCCATTGGTGCAGATCACGTTATTGATTATACGCAAGAAGATTTCACCAAAAGTGGGCAGCGTTACGACCTAATCCTTGATCTGATGGGATACCACTCACTTTTCGATTACCGGCGCGCACTCAGCCCCAGGGGGATGTATGTCATGGTTGGCGGCTCCATGTGGCTAGTGAACAGCATCTTGTTTCTGGGATCATTACTTTCACTGTTCGGAAATAAAAAAATGGGTCTCATGATACTGAAGCAAAACAAGGATATGAATGATTTGATAACGCTCTTTAAAACGGGGAAATTCGAACCTGTTATCGACAAATGTTACCCGTTAAGTGAAACTGCTGAGGCATTCCGGTATTTTGGTGAAGGACATCAAAGGGGAAAAGTTGTCATTACTGTATGAAAATAGGCAGTAGGATCAATAATTATTAAAAGACGAATGCTGAGAGCATCAGGAAATTAAAAAAACACCCCAGCAACTAGTTCAATCAGGCTTTATTTAATCCATCGACCAGATGTTTTGGTTGCATAAGATCTAAGATTTTTATTACATAAAAAAGCCGAGGGTAATTGCGCCCTCGGCTTTTTGTTCTGGTTCTATCGAAAAATCTAATACTTAAAAACGGTAATTCACACCTGCAGAAATAACAGGATACATAGTGAATCCCTTAATATCGTCTTCGGCATTGGCTTCTTCTCTTACAAGATCAGCCTCTAGTGCAGCCAAAATCGTTGGATCTGTACCTACGGCTTCAAAGCTTACTTTTGGTGCGCCTTGCATGAGTACGCCAACATCAAGATTAAATCCGAAACCGCTACTGGCACTATGACCCACGCCAATACCTACATAAGGCGCAAAATTATTGAAGTCCACTGTCGCCTTCAATGTGCCTACCAGGGTGGAGTCATATACAGTATTACCAATATCAAAAGTTTGACCTGCAACGGGTTCTGCAGTCATCTTAATTTGGTTACTATTAACCATGAAGCCGCCGGTGAGACGGAATGAGCCCGCAAAAGGGTGAAAGTTTGCCAACAGAGAGATAGTTTGTAAATTGAGATCAGCCTCATAATCAATGCCATCTGTCGTTTCAGTAAAACTTCTGGAAAATTTGTTAATACCCGCACTCACAGTAAACCTGGGGCTAACTGGGTAATTCACCTCCACACCGAGACCGAGGGTTCCTACCTTAACCCCCAAATCAATTCCCTCCATCTCAGAGGCATTAGCCACTGTGCTAAAAGCCAACACTGCTGATACTGCTAGAATCGAGGATATTTTTCTCATCCGCCATCTCCTTAAGAATTTGTGTTTATTTTTGGGCAAATCACGCAAACCGGTTCGATGGCACATATATCGACACCTACGACTCAATGCTTTAAGAACTGGTTCAAATCGTGGGGAAATAATAGAAAATTAGCGGAAGAAACCAGAGAGTCAGGATACTTCTTACAACACTTTATCAGCTTACTTTCTGCCTACTCGGTAGGAATGCCATGCTTTTTGTCCCATTTGTATTTCACAATCACGCCAGCAACAATAACAACAGATAGCAAAATAAGTGGTCCGAATGTGGCGATATCGAGCAGGTCATTCAACGAGGCGCCGCCTGCCGCCTGATAGATAATTGGCGCATAGACATACGATTTCAGCCCGATACCGATGAAAGTCGCAGGTACAAAATAAGCCAGATTGACTTTGAGGATGCCTGAACTGTAATTCACCAGGCCATGAGGAAATGCTGGCATTATGCGCATGGCCAACAGTGCGAAAAAATTATCCTGCTTGCGAAGAAGCCTGTATATATGTGAATTTTCCACTCGGTGCACCCACTCGTCAGAAAGGGTGGCTGAAAAAAAGTAGGCCGAGACTCCACCCAGTGTGGCGCCAGCGGCAAGAATGATGCTGGCAGTAAACGGGGGAAACAAGACTGCCGCGACCCAGAGAAACACCGTGCCGGCCAGGGCAAACGTGAATAACAATGCCTGCAACAAGACCAGAATTACCGGCAACCACCAGTAATCCGCATACTGTCTCGCTATCGCTATTAATTCCTCAGGGTCCAGCAATCCATAGAACTGCAGTAAAGCGCCAATCGCGATGAGCACACCAAGGACGAGCAATTTAACCATAATATTCCGAATATGATCGGAAGCTACTTCCTTCTAACATTAACTTTTCTGGCTCAGCGACAATAGCTATAACGGAAGCTCCTTCATAGGAAGGTTTTTCTTTAACCGGTCAGGCAATTCACGCGCATTACAATCGGTAAAATCCTTGTGAATGTAATTCCCCACCATTGCCCGAGTATGTTCGTTTAGGTGTGTATTCAACAACCCATGAAAATGGGGCCCGGCCACCAGCACCAGTCGCCTGTAGGCATTGGCTTTTCGCCCTGCATCTAATTCTGAGGCTAATTCCCCAGCAAAACGGTTGGCTTCATAATACTTGGGATCCGCAGGATCTCCCATAGACCCATGGCCTGTACCTCTGGACTGGTTATGACCGGGTCGATCCGACGCCAATGTTGAACCCTTCGCCCGGCTTTCCGGATGGGTATAATCTTTCAAATATACCATTTCTTCCCCTATTCTTTCAGTTGCGTACAAACGTGCTTTACTTGCATTAGCTACCAGAACCCACGTGTTATCCACACTGCACCTCCAGTCAATTTATTTTATTTCTATCTAAAGCATAGACGATCAACGCATTTTTTCAGGGCCTTATTTTGATATAATCGCGCATTATTCCCATTAAAGAAGCCACTACTATGTTGATTGTTGTCTCTCCCTCCAAAACGCTGGATTACGAAAACCCAGCAAAAACGAAGGTTTTTACGCAACCGGACTACCTGCAAAATTCCCAGGAACTAATCAGCAATCTTAAAAAATTATCCTCACCGGAAATATCTAAATTGATGAGCGTTAGCCAAAAAATCGCGGACCTCAACGTTGGCCGTTATAAAACCTGGAATAAGAAGTTCACCGAGAAAAATGCCAAACAGTGTGTACTGGCGTTCAAAGGGGATGTTTACACTGGACTGGATGCCGAGTCTTTTAACAGCAAAGACTTCAATTTTGCTCAGAAGCACTTTCGCGTTCTCTCTGGCCTGTATGGCCTTCTACGCCCCCTGGATCTGATGCAGCCCTATCGTTTGGAGATGGGCACTAAACTGGACACAAAGCATGGCAAAAATCTATATCAATTCTGGGGCTCTACGATTACCGAAGGTTTAAACACGCAGTTGAAAAAAATCAAATCAAATTATTTGATCAACTTGGCTTCAAATGAATATTTTAAAGCGGTAAAGCCAAAAGAACTTAATGCTGAGATCATCACGCCGGCCTTTAAAGAATACAAAGATGGTGAATACAAGATGATTGGCATTTATGCGAAAAAGGCACGGGGTATGCTCAGCCGTTTTATTATCCAGAATAAACTGACAGATATAGAAGATCTAAAATTATTCAACGAAGAAGGTTATAAATTCAGTAAAAAACTTTCTAGCGGCAATACCTGGGTATTTAGTCGTAATAGAAAATAAGCGAGGTCATATTTCTGGGTTAGGTTTTATACATCACGCTACCGCAACGTAGGGCGTTAATACGGGTACAGCCTGCGCCGGAGGGTAACCCAACCGAGTCATACTATCTTCCGCGACCTGAAGGCCAAGCTCGGGTGCCACGCTTTCCTCAACCACAGACTGATAATAATTCTCTAGTCCAGTGATAGCGTCCGCAAGAAGGTCCAGGCTGTCTTTGCTGGCTTCTTTTTCATTCAATATGATTTCCTGATTAATATACTGGCCGATAGCATTTGTTAAATTTGACTGTTGCTCATCATTTATTGTTTTGGCAGTCCCCGCAATTTGCCCCAATAAATTTGGCACATTTTTAACTAGCAATATATTGGAAGGCTCCGCCGATAACTCACTGACCTCATCTTTTATCTGTTTAATATTTTCGAGAACTTCATGGGCAACAACCTTTAATAGTTTTTCGTATTCTGCCGAAGAAACACCACCCTCATCATCAGTTCTTTGCATCACCCTGCCTAAATCACCAAGGGATGTTTCTATAGTGAGGAGAACGGTAGCGATACCCATGAGATCTTCTTCACTAAGCGCCTCTCCCTC
>JAUWVK010000020.1 GCA_030617485.1 Gammaproteobacteria bacterium | reverse complement strand
CCGATGATAGTTGCACCATCTGCTTGCTCTGCCTTAGTAGGCTACGAAGTGTCTTTCTGTCTGCAGAGCCTCTTGGTGCCTAGCGTGCGCCTGACCTGACCTGACCTGACCTGATCAGGTCAGAATTGGCTAGAGAGTCCAATGCCAAGCAAGTGGGCTTTGGACTCATACTTGCCGTTATAGATTGGATTCGAGCTGATGGTTCTCGTTAGCCAGGCGTACATGTACCCCGCCTCAATGTTGTAGCTTCCCATGTCATGGCTAAAACCCGCGCTAAGCGTTTGGCGTTCGCCATCGGGTATGCGCGGAGAGAAATCGACTTCACCCTGTGGCGAACCATCACGGGCATAGCCGAAGCGGTATTGGGTCGTGGGATTGGCCTGGAAGGTGCCACCCAATCGGTAGGCAGTACTATTTTCCCAGTTATTGTTACTGGTGATGGGGGTGGGTGTTGCGGGGCTGGAGTGTTCGATTTCGACTACATCAAAACTGCTCCAGCCTGTTTGTTCGATGTCTAATTCCACCGCCCATTGCTGGTTGATCTTATAACGTGCGCCTATCTGAAGCATGTCCGGTAATTTAAGTGTGGTGCTGGCATCCCCTTTTGTGGCAGCAGGGGCTGCTACAGCGTAAACGCTACCATCAATATCGATATTCACGCTGGAACGGTATGAAAGACCAAAACTCCAGTTTTTGTGTTTGTGCTGGAGACCAGCATTCCAGCCAAAGGCTTTGCCATCCCCTTCTATCTTGAGCGCCTGGGTATTGAAAATCAGTTTTCTAACCACGTGGTAATCAACGCCAAAAGCAATACTGGTATTTTCGTTTATCTGGAAGGCAATATTGGGGTTGATGTTAATCAGCTCCAGCTTGCTTTGTTCGGGTTCAAACGGATCGAATGCGCCAGCAAACGCAGCGAAGGTTTCATCGGGCCATTTGGTTTCAAGGCCGAAAGGAGTATTGATGGAAACCCCCCAACTCGTGTCTGCATCAATGTGATCCATGAAATAACCGCTAGGCAAAAAAACGCTAGATGCACCCTTACTGCTTGTGGCGGTGCCAATATCTGGATCGGCTTCAAATGTGGGGCGGGCGTTAATAAGACTGACAACCAGCACACGTTTATCCTGAAAGGCCATCGCGGCAGGATTGTATGGCAGGGCGCCCGGTGTTTCGGTATTGGCTACCAATGCGTTGGATGTGCCAAGCCCGGCAATGGAAACCTCGGGGATACGGAATCCTGAGGCAAAGACGCCATTTGCCGATATCAGACTGGCAAACAGCACACCAGCTGAAAGTTGTCGCAGAGGTGTTTGAGTCATTTTTCCCTTCCTGGGGTGCTGTGCACCATCGTTATTCTTCCATATGAATAAAATTACGCTAATTTTGAATTGAGTGTAGCGTGGTTGTGTTTAGTTAAAAAATAACTATATTCTTATAAAAGAAACCGCTATATTTGGCCGGTTAATTCATAATTTACCTGTCATGCAGGTTGACAATAATGAGCTGGATTGGCCAGTATGTGCCGATGCCCAGTGGGTAAAAATATTTAGAAAGCACACAAGCATTAGAAATATAAAATGTAACCGGAGGGAGTAGCATGAAACGAACAACGAAAAAACTTCTTACAGTAGCGGCAACAGCGGCGCTGTTTACGCCAATGGCAGCCATGGCAACTAATGGCTACTTTGGCCATGGTATTGGTATGAAATCCATGGGAATGGGCGGTGTAGGTATTGCTCTGGCGCAGGACTCAATGGCTTCTGCAACAAACCCGGCTGCGGCTGCAGAGGCAGGTAACCGTATGGATTTTGGTTTGATGTTGTTTAGACCGGATCGTAAAGCAACGTTTTCTGGTACAGGCGGTGGCTGCTGTGATGGTTCATTTGATGGTAATGAAACCAGTATTTTTCCAATTCCTGAATTTGGTTATAACCGCGATCTGGGTAATGACAGGGCTTTTGGTATTACGGTTGTTGGCCGTGGCGGAATGAACTCGGATTATGACAAAGCTATTCCATTATTTGGTACAACTAAGCCGGGCATCGATTTAGCACAGTTATATATTTCGCCGACTTTCGCGATGAAAGTTACCCCGAAACATTCTGTTGGTATTACCTTGAATGCGATTTATCAAAGATTCAAGGCTGAGGGTCTGGAAAATTTTGCAGCTACAGCACCAGCTGGTCCATCTACCGATGGGACAAATGTAACCAGTGGTGACTATAGTTCTTCAACTGGATTTAGTGTTGGTATAGGCTGGACAGGAAAAATCTCACCGGCAGTAACGGTTGGCGCTGCTTACACAAGTAAAGCAAGTATGAGCAAGCTTGATAACTACTCTGGGTTGTTTGCTGAAGAGGGTGGTTTTGATATTCCTGCTACCGCAGGACTGGGTATTGCTGTCAAGATGGATCAAGATGTTACCTTGGCATTTGATGTGACCAAGATTTTCTATAGTGATATACCAACAGTTAACAATCCACTGGATCCGAATCTCACTACTGCCTGCTTTGGTGGTGATCTTAGCTCATGTTTGGGTGGTGATAATGGCTCAGGTTTTGGCTGGGAAGACATGACTGTATTTAAAGTGGGTGTCTCTTGGAAATTACAGGATGATCTCGTAATGCGTTTTGGTTTTAACCATGGAGACAACCCAATTCCTTCTTCTGAAACCTTCTTTAATGTTCTCGCGCCAGGTGTTGTTGAAGACCATTTCACTCTGGGAGCAACCAAAACTTTGGCAAATGGTGCCGAACTGACCTTCATGTATATGCGTGCCTTCTTTAATGAAGTTAAGGGTTCAGGTTCAATTCCTATTGCATTTGGTGGCGGCGAAGCTGATATCGCAATGTCTCAGGATGCTATTGGTGTCGCTTACGGTTGGGATATGTAATATCTGACCAGGCGTTATTAAGTAACAAAAAAAGGGCGTGCTTTGCACGCCCTTTTTTATTGGCTACGTTTTTTTACGACGATAGCGTGGATTTGAACATGTTTGTGTCGTTTGTAATGCTTGCACCATGCTCCACTATCGAGCACCATAGCGCCCGTGTTTTTTGCCATACGACAATCATTACCACTTCCAGCTCGTAGATTATTTCTTCTGGTTCTTTTGCCTGTTTTTTTTCTTGGTTGCGCGCAAACAGAAAAGCGGGTTGATCTGCCACGCATCTACTGGCCCAAGTTGCCAAATCCCCCTCGTTTTGTTAATGTGGCTACGCTGCGCTCAGAGGACAGTATTAAACCGCTGAGTACCGAGGAACGGTTTCGAATTGCGGTTACCGGTGATTCAAGCACCCAGCGAATTTTTGCCAAACCTTTTGGGGTAGCGGCAGGTGATGGTTTGGTTGTGGTGACGGACTCCATGCGGAAGATGGGTTTTATTTTTAATCTGCACCGTAAAAAACTTTATCAGTTTGGCAACGTTGGTAAAAAAGGTCTGCTGACCAAACCGCTGGGCGTTGCTGTCGACAATAAAGGGCAGATCTATGTGGTTGATGGCAAGGCCAGAAAGGTATTTGTCTATGATTCGGTAGGCATGTATTTACGCGAATTTGGTGGCCCTGATGATCTGGATCGGCCGGTGGGTGTGGCTGTCACCAAAGACTCAACCCGAGTTTATGTGGTTGATGCCGGGGGTATCGACAGCGAAAAACACCGGGTGGTGGTTTATGACCAAAAAGGGGTTCGTCTGTCTGTCATTGGAAAGCGAGGCACTGGCAATGGTGAATTTAATCTGCCGACCCAGGTGGCTGTAGCGCCCGATAAGACGCTTTACGTGCTCGATGGTGGAAACTTTCGTGTGCAGGTCTTTACTCCTCAAGGAACGTTTCTGCGTGCCTGGGGTGAGAATGGCCGAAATTTTGGCAATCTGGCACGCCCTCGTGGTTTGGCCGTGGGTTCGGATGGTGTTGTCTATGTATCCGATGCAGCCTTTCGCAATGTCCAGGTTTTTACCCCAGAGGGGCAATTATTGCTTGCTGTAGGCGGTGAAGGCATGCGCGATGAACCGGGGCAGTTTGCGTTACCAGCGAGCGTGGCGGTGGATGAGTTGGGACACGTTTATATTGTTGACCAGTTATTTGCCAAGATTGACGTGCTTCGACGGTTGTCGGAGCAGGAAATGACTCTAATTGTTACGGCTCGGAATACAGAAGCCAAAGAAAAAAGACAGTAAAAACCGTTGTGTTTTTGTTTCAGGGAGTTCTGCTTTTAATAGATAGGGATAATGAGAATCGTTTGATTTAATCCCAAAATTTTAGTTATCACCAAATCGGATATGTGGGGTGATTTCTATTCGTATTTGCAATACAGAAGGGAGATCATTTTGCAAATATCCAATGTGACGCAGTTCACATTTTAACGATTTTTTTATGCGCCTATGGGTAGTAGGTGAAATCATTAACTTGTTGATTCGATAACTATTAACAGTATCTTTCGCTGCATTAATCGTAAAACCCGATAGATTAAGTTCACACAGTGATATACACCTAATCACTTTCATGTTGACAGGGAATTTGGGGCTGTGCTAAAAATCACTTTAAGTTCTAGGGAAATAACGCTGTTGTCTGAAGACAGTTGTGCATGAACACTGTATTATCTCAGGCAGCATTTTGATTGAATTTGTACTAATTTGTACATTGACCTTTTAAATAAACACGAGACCATAGGGGGTTTCAACATGAAACAGTTCGTGAAAGTGTCGCTTGCGACAGTAGTCATGGGTACGGCTTTGTTATTTGCCGGCTCAGCAACAGCAGGCATTACTGCTACTAAACATTATCTTGGTGCCGGTGGTACTGGTTCGGTGAATAGAGTGGCAGCTGGAGATACTGGCGAAATCTGTATTTTCTGTCATACACCACACGGTGGCGACATTGGTACTGTAGCCAACCCGGTAGCAGTTCCCTTATGGAATAAGCGACTTTCCACAGCCGTGTATCAGACTTATGACGATTTGGGTACCTCGACACTGGATGCTGGCATTACCTCAATCGGTTCTGTTTCCCTGGCCTGCCTAACTTGCCATGACGGTACTCAGGCTCTTGATAACATCATCAATGATTCAGGCTCTGGTGGTTATGATCGTACTGGTGGTGGCACCAACGGTTTGGCATACACCTGGACATCTGACGACAACAGCATAGACACCGCTACTGGTATCTTCCGTGACAGTGTTGATGATGGTGGAAGCAATATTTTTGAAATTGGTACTGATCTGCGTAATGATCATCCAGTAAGTGTGCAGTATGCTGGTGGTGGTTACCGTGCTGGTAACACAGCGGGTCCAGGACGTGATACTGATTTCAACGCGGCTTCATTCGATGGCACCGGCGGTAAAAATACCTGGTGGGTAGACAACGCCACCATGGCATTGGCTGGTACTGAATCAACAGACGGCGTGTTAGACAAATGGGATTTCAAACTTTACACACGTCGAGATAATAGCGGCGGAAAATTTGCCACTGGCGGTGTAGATGAGCCATTTGTAGAATGTGGTTCATGTCATGATCCTCATCTTGAAACCACTACCTTCCTGCGCATAGATCCTGCTGTTAACGGTGGTGCATCAAACAACGGAAGTAAGATCTGTTTGACTTGCCACGATAAGTAGGGACGGCAGTTAGCAATTGATCTGAACAAGGCTGGCAGTCTGGTAAAATAACCAGGCTGCCAGCCTTTTTCTTTGGGTTGATTTTTTCGGTAACTCCCCCTCTGATTGTTGATATTTTAAACACTAAGGCAAGTCTTTAGTGATACCAGAGCCAGGCTGCCATTATCTGTGCAACAGTTAAATTTAGGTATTTGTTGATTATGAATGTTACAGGTTGGAAAACGTTAATCAGTATTGTGTTACTGGCTTGTGCGTCAGCTATGGCGCAAGCGGGAACAAAAGGGTCCGCGGATAATGAACCGCAGCCTGTTTCTGGTGTAAAGCAAAAGCAGGAAAAGAAGGGCCTGGATTACATCGCGATTGTCGATGGTGAGACCATCAGTATGGTTCAATACATTGGGGCATTACGTAAGGGATTACGCGAGCGTTTTTATCATGGTCAAACGCCAGAAGGTGAAATGAAAAAGTATCGAAAGGAGGTCGCTGAACAGCTGGTATTACGGTTATTGTTTATTCACGAAGCAAAACGCCGCGGTATAAAGCCGGATTCTGCAGAGGTACAAAAAACGGTTGAATCTTTTGATGCAAAGTTTAAGGATAATCCAGATTGGCCAAAAGCGCGTGAAAAGGTGCTTAAGCAACTAAAAGAGAAATTACAGGGTGATAGCCTGGCAGAGTTACTGGAAAAGCAGGTTCGTTTAGTTTCTGTGCCAAATGATGCTGAGTTGCGTAGTTATTACCAGAAAAACAAAAAACTGTTTACAACACCTGAGAGAGTGCGGGTGTCAATAATTTTACTAAAGGTCCACCCTTCTTCAGGCAGTCCGGTGTGGCAGGAAGCAAGTAAGGAAGCTAATAACATTTTGGAAAGAATAGGCAAGGGGGCAGATTTTGCAGACATGGCGCGAATCCATTCAGGCGATGATTCTGCTCAAAATGGCGGTGATATGGGTTATGCCCACTCGGGAATGTTGGGTGATAATGCGCAGAAGGTGTTAGACCTTATGGAGCCGGGGGAGGTGTCATCACCGGTAGTTTTGCTGGAGGGGATTGCAATATTTCGCCTGGAAGATCGTGAGAAGCCTGTGTTAAACCCTCTAAAATCGGTCAAAGAGCGCGCGTTAAAACTGTATAAGCGTGACCAGGGGGAACAAGCTTGGGAAAACCTTGGCGGTAAACTAAAAGCTGAAACAAAAGTTGAATACAATGACGCACCATGGCGGTAGCACTGGCAGAGCTTAAATTATATTTTCCGGGCTGCTCCTGAGGTTTTTGGTCTGGCTATTGGTATATTGACTGGTTGGGAGTGACATTTGCATGGTGCCCCGGTCTTAAATAAACTGAATACTTTATAGCTCTGTACCAGTTGGTTGTATATTTATAATAAACTGCGTGTGCGCTGCGTATTTTAGGTGGGATAGAACGCACGCCAGAGCAGCAGTAATAGAGGTAAATAAAATGGGGGGGAGGCGTGCAAAGTTTTTTTGCGATCATGGTTTTTATAACCATGGTTTTTGCGCCAGCGGTTCCCGAGAGGTAGAGGTGCTGTATGGCCATGTTTGTTAAGAGGCCTGGTCGGCCGAGCGGCGCTTTCTCGCAGACTTTTGTGGGGTTAGTGGCAATATCTATTCTGGCCGCTTCTGGTAGCGTACATGCCTTGTTTGGGCGATACATGCCGCTGAGTTATTCTGGTTCCGTGGGCTACAATTATGGCTATTTTACTGCCGGGAGCTCAGAGTCTGAAACCGCAAGCCTGACGGGAAGTATAAATGCAGGGGGTTACATCTGGCAGCCCTGGTTTGCGACGACTTCTGCGGCACTGACTCTGGGTGTTTCCAATACTGAGACCACCACAAGCAGTTCTGATTCTACGTCAGTGTCAGGTTCTTTTGCCCTGGGTGTATTTCCTCGTAGCCGTTTTCCATTTTCATTGAATTATTCTCGTTCAGACAGCCGTAACGATTACTTCTCAAATGCGACCCAGGCTGCTGATGATTCCCAACATACGATTACTCGATTGACGTTGCGGCAGACTTATGAGGGACGGGCAAGTAGGCGCTCAATTGGTTCGCGGTCGAGCCTTTGGTATTCAGCGACAGATTTTGATTCGCGTGGCGTTCAGTCTGATAGTGAGACGTTTGGTGCGCGTTATGAGATCAGGTTAGTGCCACATAACTTTACGTTGTCTGCTAGTCGGTCTACAAGCGAATCCAGTGACTCTCTACTTAAACCGTTAACGGATGTTGCGAGCGTGAATCACACGTATACGCCTAATACTGATTTGGGGGTGACTAATCTGGCTACGTCTGTAAATACAGAGGATGGGTTAGGCGATAATAAAAGTACTATTTCGCAAATTTCGAGCAACTTCTTTTGGCGCCCTGAACATCGCGCTGTAAATGTAAATGGAGGGGTTCGTGTTTCAACAAGCAAGACTGTGTCTCAGGGAGCCAGTACTGAGCAAAAAAGTCTGAATACGAATCTTGGTTTGAGCTATCGGCTGACGCGTCGTATTAATATGGGCGCAAGTATGTCGCTGGGTACTTCGGATATCGGGAGTAGTCAGTCTCTCTCAACGACTCAGGCAGCTCGGCTGAATTATGGTTCTAGCCAAACTCAAGTCGCTGGTTTTACCTATAATTGGCAGTGGGGTGTCAATGCGAGCAATTCAAATTCTCGTACCGATAATGGCGTTACTGAAACGTCAACTTCAGTTCAAACCACAGGGATGCAGCTGGGACATTCGGCAAACAGGAGATGGGTGCCAGGCAAAGGCTCTTCTGTTGGCTTGAATCTTTCACAGTCTGGTAGTGCGAGCAAGAATACAGATAATGATGAACTTTCGAGAGGGGTCAATCATAGCGCAGGACTGTCCTGGAATCGTCGTGGTCGCTCTGGTGCACTGTATGGAAGTTTACAGATTTCTGATTCGAGATCCTTTGGGCAGCAAGAATCAGAATTCCAGCATGCTAACGCTTCGGTTTCTCAGGATGTGACCATTAACCGGTTGAGTAATTTTGCAGGATCCGTTGGATACACGGAGAGTCGGCAGAAAACTGTTTCTGATGTTCCGGGGGTGTCCAGCTCAAGTGTTAATCGCTATGCACAGGCTAACTTCTCTTATCGTCATGACAGGCCATTTGGCTTATACAATATGAACTTTACCTCAAGGCTTACTGCTAGCAGGGCGATCGATAGCGTTAACCAGGAGACCCCCTGGGACTGGGATAATCGCTTTAGGTACAGCCTGGGTTTGTTGGATACCTCCTTGAGTATACGTATAATTGGAAATGGAGAGCGGCAATTGTCAAAATCGCTGTATTTTCAAGCTTCCCGCAGTTTTTAATGTGAGTAATTGTGGGGTAAGATGGGCTCTTCAGGTGTTTAAAGCTAATAATATGATGCATTTTTTTAAAATGAGCCAAATAATTATCTGGTTCAGAAAGATGGAGGGGGGATCTATGTATAAGTCAGCGTTGATTGGCTTGCTGGGCATGATGGCTATGCTCACATTGCCACAGGCTGCTCAGGCAGAATACGCGGATGTGGTTATTAATAACTACGCAGATGCGGCTGGAATGAGACCGGCTGTATTCCCGCACTGGTATCACCGTATTCGTTTCCGCTGCAAGGTTTGTCATGCAGATCTTGGTTTTAAATTCAAAGCAGGTGGCAACAAGATCACCATGGCCAAGATTATAGATGGCAAGTTCTGTGGTGCATGTCATAACGGTGAAATTTCATGGTCAGTTGAAAACTGCGGTATGTGTCATTCGGGTATTCCTGGAACGCCGACACAAATCCATGGTAGTACTGTTCAACGCCTGGTTGCGCCAACTTATAAATCGTTGGATAAAAAAGCCAAGTAAGCTGACAAAGGGGGGATATTATGAATATTAAGCACTTCTTCCTGGTGACGGCCATTGCATTGGCTTTACCAGTTGTTGGAATGAATGCTGAGGCTGCCGAGCAGCCAGTAAAAGCGGTTAAATCTGCTAAAGGTAAGGTAAGTGGGGCGAATGTCTTTAACCGCTTGCTGAAGAAAGAGAAGACTCGCAATGCGCCACCATCAGAAGATGGCATCCATGATGCTGCGAATGATGGTACCCACGTATTGCAGCCACCAATAATTGCCTACGATGGTTTGCCAAAAACCGAGTTTGGTAACTACGTGGATTGGGTTAAGGCTTTGGATAAGGGCCTACTGAAGCCACGTTATGATCGCTTTGACCCGGCTATTGAACCATTGGTGATGGATCTGGACATTGTGCGTGAAGTTAAAGCTTCCATGCCTGATGTGGTGTTTCCACATAAGCCGCATACTCAATGGTTACATTGCTCAAACTGCCATCCAAAAATCTTTATACCCCAGAAAAATGCTAATGTGATCACTATGTCGGCTATTTTGCTGGGGACAAAGTGTGGCGTTTGTCATGGCAAGGTTTCGTTTCCGATCACGACAAAATCGTGCAAGGTTTGTCACTCCAGGGCTAAACCAAAGGGCTGGAAGCCGCCTAAGAGTGAAGCAAGCCTTAAAACCCCATGGCGTTAAAGTAAGCTGTTTAGTTGTAGGGTAGTAAGTCTACTTAACGAGTAACATGCCAAACGCAGTGCAGGTCAAACGGTCTGTACTGCGTTTTGGTTTAAAGTTAGGTAATTTTTATCGGGTGGAGTATGTGGCCAAGTGTTTCATGAGTAATAGCATGAGTTGGTCAATTTATTAGGGATGCTATATGTCTAAATTGAATCTTTTACTAGTGTTGCGGTTGTTCAGCGTGGCGATTGCATTATTTTTGGTTTCCTGCGGTGGTCAACCGACTATATCGGAAGATGATGCTCCGGCTGTTAAGAAAGCGGATGCTGATAAAGCGGCGCTATCTCAAAAAGAGCAGGCTCAAAAAGAACAGGAACCTCCCTCAATAGAATTAATTCCTCGTAAGGATCTGGATGGGGGGAAAATATCCATGGAGCCTCTTCCTGCTGATGAGTCAGTAGAAGAGCCCGCGAAACAACCAGAAATATCTGCGGAAGCAACATCCGGCGAGATAAAACAGGAATCGTCTGTAAAAGAGGCGATGGATTCTTCAGCGCTAGATGCTAAGAGTCAGGATGCTGAGGTAAAAGAAGTAACGAAGGAAGAGCCCCCTGTTGTTGCAGCGCCAGCAATTAAACCAGCTCCAAAGCCTGTAGAAGCCCCGGCACAAAAACCTCAAATATCACCCCCTGTTGCAAAAGCGGCACCATTACAGCTGCCTACAGAACCAAACACATTTCTTGTGACAGTAGGTCCAAAAGCGGCTCCTCACCCATCGTTGGGGAAGGGCCATGCTATGGGTTTTCTTGTGAATGGCGTGTCAGGAAAGCGGCTGGTACTGGAGCGGGGAAAATCCTATACGTTTGATATCCGCACAGATGCAAAGCACGATGTGTATTTGTCCAAAAAAGTCATTGGTTGGGGTAGTGCTCCAATTGCCGAAGGTGTAACGGGGGCGTATACCTATAAAGGTAAAATGGTGTTCAGCCCAACTGCATCAACTCCAGATAATGTTTATTACGCCTGTCGTAATCATCCTCATATGGGCGCGCTTATCCAGATTGTTAATTCAGGGGAGAAAGCTCAAGCGATTAAGCAATCGTCACCATCTACCGGTGCTGCAGATGTGCCGCGGGTCGCTGTAACAAAAGTTACGGCTTCCAAAGTGAAACAAAAACTGATGTTTGCCGAGATGATGTCCAAATCAAAAGGCTCAAAGCGAGTTCTTGCTAGCCAGAATGATGAGGCGAAAAAGTTGCTCGTCAACGCAAAATCACTACTGTCAGAAGGCCGTGAGAAATCTCTTGTGGGTGCTTTGCCAGAAGCGCTTGCTCTTGCAAATAAATCGCTGAGAATGATGAGTGAGGCATCACGCCTGGTGCCTGGCGAAGAAGAGATGGCGATATTGGCTGAAAATTATAAAACGTCTCTTACCGAAATTCGAGATTATCAAAAATCACATAAAGCTAATTTAGCGCGGTTGCAGAAAAGAGGTTCAGTTCCCGAGGGTGCTCTTTATGATGTAGGTGATGTTACTCAAAAGTTAGCTGAAGCTCAGGCTTTAGCTGACAAGAGAAACTACATACATGCAAATGCAGTATTAGGAAAAGTTCAGCGCACTATTACTGTGGCACTGCATAAAATGCTGGATTCCACTACTCTTGTTTACGATCTTAATTTTGAGACGGCGGCGGACGAGTATGAATATGAGCTAAAACGTTTCGTTGGCTATGAGGAATTGATTCCCGTTGCAATAGAAGCTAAGAAGCCAGCACCTGGAGCTATTAAGCTTATGGAAAGCTTTCATGAAAAAGCCCGTAAGCGTCGTGACCAGGCTGTAGCCAAAGCAGCTGCAGGTGAATATGGCGATGCGATAGCGATGTTGCAGCAGGCAACCAAAACTGTTCGACGAGCCTTGCGAATGGTCGGTGTAATGCAATAAATGGGTATTGAGACCTGGGTATCATGATTTCCAGGGTTGTGATTTTTGTAATATTTAAAAAGTAGTTATATTAAAATGAAATTGAAATATTTTTCTTTGCGGTGGTTGGTTTGTGTAGCATTTATGCTGGCACTTTCCTTTTATGCCAGTAATATTTTTTCTGAGGAAGGTGGTGGCCATTATCAACTGCATGGTGATGTGGTGCCCATTTCAGAAGATGGTATTCATGATCCTGAGAATGCGGCCGCCACCACATTACAGTCTCCTGCGGATGCAATGAAAGATTTTCCTCGGGATAAGCGTGGCGTTATCAATTGGGTGGAAACTTTGGATAGTGGCGTAATTGCGCCGCGAACTGGGGTGACAGGATCTGAAAAAATGCATTCAGTTGATTTTGATGTGATTTTTAAAAACACAGCATCAATGCCTTATGTGCGTTTCCCTCACTTGCCTCATACTAAATGGCTTACATGTAAAAATTGTCACCCAGCGATATTTCTACCGCAACGAGGCGGTAATTTTGTCACTATGGCTTCTATCATAGAGGGTGAGTTCTGTGGTGTATGCCATGGAAAAGTTGCTTTCCCACCATTGGAGTGTAATCGATATCACAGTGTTGCCCGCGACAACGTTGGACTTCGGTAGCTTCGATATCGAAGAAGCTGTATTTTTTCACCTTCCATGCTTTGCTCATGGTGGCTTTAGTCGGCTGTAGCATGGCTGAGCTGGAAAAGTTGGCCACCGAAAAAAATTACAATAAACCAACGTCAAGTTCATTCAGAGATACTGGCCTTTCTCAAAAGGTTGGGGATGAACTTCTAACTGCCGATTCAATCATTATGGGAGGTAGCCAGTCTTTGGGCGGCTATGCTGGCCAGTTCCAACGGATGATTATCGGCAAAGAAGATGAAATCAAGCTCGTAGAACCTGTTGCTGTTGGTGGCACCGAAGGTCTGCTTTATATCGTGGATGCGGGCGCTAAAATTGTTTACAAATATGATTTGGCGATAGATGAAATTGTACCAGTGAAAGATATCGCTATTCATTTTAAAGGCAGCATGGGCAATATATATGTAGCAAAGGATCGTTCTTTTTATATTGTTGATTCCATAGGTAAGCAGGTTTTACATTTTGGCGAAATGGGAGAGCTGAAAACCCGATTCCAGGATTACGCTAATCTTTCTCGACCAATTGATGTGCTTGTAGATGAAGAGAGTGGTGATGTTTTGGTGGCAGATGGTTCATTTAGTCATATCATTGTTTTTAACGAATTAGGCAAAACAGTGAGAGCCATAGGCCGACGGGGAACTGGCCCTGGTCGTTTCCGAGCTATAACATCAATTACGAGTGGTGCAGATGGTTTGTTCGTGCTTGATCGGCTTGAATTACCTGCTCAGGTTATTTCCATGGATGGGGAATATCAGTATTCGTTTGGTGAGTCTGATTTAATTTTTCCTACTTCTATTACTGTAGATCGTGATCAGCGTGTTTATATTAGTGACAGGTCTGACAATACGATTCGTGTTTATCAACATGGACAATTGCTTATGAAATTTGGTGGTGGCGGGTCTGCGCCAGGGCGCTTTCGCATCATTACTGGATTATGGGTGAGTGGTGATTTGTTATACGTGGCGGATAGTCTTAATGAACGCGTACAGGTGCTACGTATTAATCCTAATGCACCAGTTCAGATTTCCCCTTTAAATTGAAGTCTATTATTAATAGTTTGATGATTATGATAATCCAATGAACGCTTCTCTTTTTAGTAAATGTTCTCCGATTTTATTATTGATTCTTTTGTTCATTGCCGGGTGTAGTGAAACAAAATATCTTTTGAAATATGAGCAGCCATCGGTTAAGAAAATTTGGCCGTCACCGCCTGATATTTCCCGTTATCAATATGTTGGCCAGTTGACTGGCGAAGATAATCTGGAAGCCATCAAGGAAGGTGGAGCAGGTGAGGCGATTACCAATTTCTTTAGGGCCCTGGTTGGTTTGGGTAGTGATCCTGAAAACTTAAATTTACTGCAAAGTCCAAAGGCGGGTGTTGTTGATGCTGCGGGCCGTATTTTGGTGACTGATGCAGGGCGCCAGGCAATCTTCGTTTTTGATGAAAAGCTGGGCAAGCTGGATATCTGGAGCGCAGCCCATGAGGATTATGATTTTGTTTCTCCTGTAGGTGTGGCTATTGCCAGGAATGGTGATGTGCTGGTGTCTGATACCGAGTTAAAGCGAGTGGTTCGCCTGGATGCTAAATCGGGTCAACCTAAAGGGGATTTTGGCTTCGAAGATCTGGAGCGTCCTACCGGGCTGGCGATTGACCCTGATAGTGGGCGTGTTTTTGTTGCCGATACCAATGAGCACAATATCAAGGTTTTTGATGAAACGGGTAAACTGGTGCAAATCATCGGCCAGGTGGGGGATAAACCCGGCGAATTTAATGCTCCCACGGATTTGGCTTTTGTGGGTGGCAAGCTCTATGTGACGGATACTTTTAATGCCAGGGTTCAAGTGTTTGATAAGCAAGGGAAATACGTTAAATTTATCGGAAAAAGGGGTCGCTTTTTAGGTAATCTGGTGCGTCCGAAAGGGGTAACCGCCGACAGCGATGGCAACGTCTATATCGTTGAATCATTCCACGATTACTTGCTAATATATAACCAGAATGCAAGGTTTTTATTGCCCATTGGTGGCACGGGTACAGGCATAGGGGAATTCTATTTACCGGCTGGGGTCTGGTCAGATCACCGGGATCGGATTTACGTAGCTGATATGTTTAATGGCCGGGTTGCCATTTTTCAGTACCTTGATGGAAAAGGTCGCAGCGGCTCCGGTAAGCCGCAAATTTTCAAGAATAACGCCAAAAAGCCGATAAAAGCAGTAGAAAGTAAGTAGTAACGAGGTGGTAGATGCGAGTTAAAGGGATTGTTTTTGCAGGCGTTATTGCGCTTGCCGCGGTGTTGTTGTGGTCAGCTACTGCCACGGCTGCGCGTGTTTCTGATATCAGGAATACCAAACACAATTTTTCTTCTGCGATAACTCCGCAAAGTGGTACTGATGGTGCTAGCCGTACCGTCCGGGCAAATAGTGAAAGTGAAATTTGTGTCTTTTGCCACACACCGCACGGCGCTGATCTCGGAGAAGGCCCGCTCTGGAATAAAACCCTGCCTAATCCTGGTACCTATACGAGGTATACCTCGAGCTCAATCGATTCCAACATTGGCCAGGTCAACGGTGTCTCAAAGTTATGCCTGTCCTGCCATGATGGCACACTCGCCATTGGCAGTGTGCGCAACGTCCGTACTCAATCAACAACCATCAGTATGCAGGGAACGTCTGGCGGCGGTCGGATGCCAACAGGTGAAGGGGCTAATACGGGCTATACCCGAAATCTGGGTCAGGATCTTCGTAATGATCACCCCATTTCTCTTACCTATAACTCATCCTTTGTGAATGCTGACGGTGAAATGCGTAGTCCTACGCAAACGCCAATTCGTGTTCGCGGTGTGGGTGCTCGTCCCGGTATTCAAAATATTCATTTGCAGGCGCAGGGAACACCTACCTCCAATAATGGACAGGTACAGTGCATTAGTTGTCATGATCCCCATATTCGGGACACCACAGTCGATAATATTAAATTCCTGCGTTTTAATCGTCTGCAGACGGCGAATCCTAATGGATCGAATACTTTTCAGGCCGGTGGTGACATCATTTGCCTGGCCTGCCATACCAAGGCGGGGTGGGAGACTTCGGCCCATGCGCAACAGAATGTTGCTAATGAAACTTACACTAACGCAGCAGCAGACACTCGTGAGTTTCCAAGAGGCACACGTGTCTGGGAAACAGCTTGTTTAGCCTGTCATGATACGCACACCGTGCAGGGCTCAAGGCGCCTTCTTAGAGCAGGCACTGATGCTAATACATTTAGCTCCGATTTCGGTTACCAGATTAAAGGTGGTGGCGGTGATCCAGCTATAGAGGAAACCTGTTACGCCTGTCACTCTCCTAATAGAAATACTTTACAGGGACAGGGCGGCGGAAGTTTTGAAGTACCCGATATCTGGACTGACTTCCAGATGGCACGTCATATGCCGATTGAAACTGGTGACCAAAGGGCCAATACAGAAGTTCACGATATCCTGGATGCGGATTTTACGGAAAATCCAAATAACATGGGCAGAGGTA
>JAUWVK010000162.1 GCA_030617485.1 Gammaproteobacteria bacterium | reverse complement strand
TCCATGGCCCTTCACCTCCGGTAGCACTGTCAGCATCAACAGCAGACATTCGTTGAAGATTATCAATAACCTTTTCGCTACTAATACTGCCTTCTTTTGTACCTACCATCGCCAAACGAAAAGCATCAACAAACATGACAGCATCAGGAAACACTTCTCTAAATGTCTGCAATACAATCTTCAAACTCTTAACGTCAAACTGATTCAGCGCCAACCACTGCACAAATATTCCACCATCATCTAAACGATTTTTCGCACGTTGAAATTGTTGCTGTGATAATAAGGCGCTACGCCCGACAAGATCTGGATGAAACAGATCGCCAATAATGACATCATAACTTTTAGTGTCACTCATCAAGAAATGACGCGCATCATCACGGACAATATGCATATTATCCATAACATCACCATTCACCTCCTGGAACATGTCACGCGCAGCAATAATTGCGCCCGATGACAATTCAACAGCTGTTCGTTTCAGATCAGGGAAGGATAAAGATCCTGCCGCAGAGATTCCTGTCCCCAGACCTAAAAATAACACCTCCTGTGGTTTTGGGTGCAGCAATAAGGGCAATCTCGCCTGATTTTTTTGAACTACAATTGCCGTTGGGTCAGATGAAGCATCCATACGTTTCAAATCTGCTAATAACTGCCGCTGCCCATTCGGACTTTCCACTACGTGCGTAATAGAAATAGCATCTTCATGTAAAAATATATTTTTCGCATCCTTATAAGCATTTGGCAAAAGTTCAGGGACAGTGGCCATGTTACTCACGGGAATAGCAGCAGCACCCAGCACTAAAACCATAGCCCAGGCTGGGCGTGAATTAGACCACCACAACCCCAGAATCAACAACAACATAGCGCCGGAAATAATTGTTAAAGAAGTACCTACAACAGGAATTAATACAAAACCAGCCAACAGCGTCCCAGCAGCAGCACCAAGGGAATTGGCGCCATACAGCCAGACACCATTCTGGTAACGATTACCCAACCTGACAGCAAACAGGGGTAACCAAATCCCAAGTATTAAAGTGACAGGCAACGTTATCGAGGCAATGGCGCATGCTTGCAAAAACAGGGATGAAAACAATGATTCATAATGAGTCGCCTCTACCCAGGCTGATAATTCGGGCACCCACCATAAACTTGCGATAGCAAAACTACTCGCAAGAATCGGAAGCAACGTAAGCCAGAAATCCTTAACCAGATACCGGGCCAGCATGCTGCCAAATCCAATACCCAGCAGAAATACCGCAAGAATGATGGCCAATACATATTCGGTACGTAACATGACCATACCAAACAGACGAGTCCAGCCAATCTCCAGCATCAATGCTCCAGCGCCTATACCCGCATAAATCAACAACCACTTCAGCTGTGGACGCTCAATTACAGAACGAGAAGACCCCGCGCCTGCAAAAGAACGAACCGATTTTCCTCGCCATGAAAGCCACAAGGCAATACAACCAACCACAAGTCCTAACAGGGCGATTACACGTAAGGAAAATAACCAACCGAGATTAGGCAATAACCATAATGGCAATAACGCACCAAGCGCTCCACCTAGTGCATTGATACCGTAAATACCGCCCAGGGTAATGCGAGTATTCTGTACCGCGGAAAGAATAAGGGGAAAACCGGCGCCCATTGCCAGCGCCGGAATCATGAGCACTAAAGTAATAACCACAATCTGTAAAACTAACCAGCTGGTTAAACCTGTACTTATAGCCAGCAACGAAAATTGCGTATCCATCATCTGGAAAAGGCCAGGTATAACCAGAGCGGCGGCGGCAACGCTTAGCTCAAGAATTGCAAACAGACGCAGAGGATGTTTTGTTGTCTGACTCCAGTAGGCGCCCAACAAACTACCGATTCCCAGGCCAGCCATATAGGCAGCAACTGTTACCACTACACCGAAAATACTGACGCCAAACTGCAACGATAACATCCGCGCCCAGAGGACTTCGTAACCCAGGCTGGCAGCTCCTGAGATGAGGTACAGGCTAATAAGGATAATACCGAGTCTGCGATTCACTGTCGTTGTAGAGTTATTATCCATAAGAAACAGACTAATCGCTTAAAACTTAGAAAATCACAACGAGAAATTTAAAGATTAGATACATAGGATCGCATCAACAGGATTGCATCAATAGGTCATAAAACAAACAGTCAGAACGGATAAAACCAGACTATCCCTACCACCGCATGTCCGAGAGCGAGCGTTACACTAAGACCTGCGCAAATCATGTGCGGCAAAAATACCGGTTTGCCATAAACCCCCATGGCAATACCTAGCGCTACTGTAGCAATTAGCAAAATCAGCAGCGGCACTCCCAGAAAAAACATAACCAGGCGTTTGGTTTCATCTTCAATTGCAACAATTTCGCTGTCTTTAACCTCAGTAGAGGTAAATGCCTGCATTACACTTGAATTGTTTTGCTCATCAATGGAGTTTTCTTTTGACGACGTATCTGTCGAGGCCCAGGATACTGAAACGCTCCCCAAACATAACAAAAAAAATAGCACCAATAATATTGCTCTGGATTTTATATCATTCACTTTTAGCATCTTCTTCTTTAGACTTTTTAATCGCAAAATGCCAGTGGAGAATCGCCATCAAAATGAACGGTATTAATAAAATAACTAGCAAAAATAAAAAAATTGCCCAGGGTGTGTCAATTGTGACATGTGCATACCGGTAACTATCTACCGCGTGAACCATTGACATCGGCATTAGCGATCCAAAAAAAATAAAACACCGTAGAAAACTATGTTTCACTGAGTACCACCTTTTACCCTAATATCACTTACACAACGAAAGCCAAAAAAATCTGAAGCATAATAAGGCATGGAAAAATTACGATGATATGACGACGTAGAGAAAGGATCACTCTTCCACGAGCCTCCACGGCGAACCTTGTACACACCCTCAGCTCGTACCAAATCGGCTACTTTCATATTTTTATCATCTGCGCTTGCCGTTTCCAGCTTCTTAGGTTGAAAAGCATCTTTAATTGCCGCTGAACCTTTGTATGGTACAAAATCACTGCCCGTCCATTCGCTGACATTCCCAGCCATATCATGAACGCCGTACGGGCTTACCCCATTCTTATACTTTTCCACCTCTGTGCTCGACCCTACATTGTAATAGGTGTTGAGTTTATTAGGGTCCATTTTATTACCCCACGGCCAACGCCGGCCATCAGTACCTCGAGCCGCTTTTTCCCATTCCGCTTCTGTTGGCATGCGTTTTTCTGCCCACTTGCAATAATCTCTGGCGTCATACCATGTAACCATCGTCACTGGGTAAAGGTATTTTTCATCGGGAATGGTTCCCTTTGTCCAGTCTAAAGGTGGTCTGTGTTTTGTAGACACAACAAATTTTGCAAATTCGAGATGTGTAACGGGGTATTTATCGATTTGATAGGCTGGCAAATTCACCTCATGCTGGGGCTGGTTATATTTATCCGAACGCTCGAAATCCGTCCCCATTTTAAACAGCCCAGCAGGCACCACTATCATCTTTTCCAGCTCTTGCCACTGCTCTTTCGTTAACAGTGCCTCAAGCTCATTCCAGGCATAGGTTTTTGC
>JAUWVK010000019.1 GCA_030617485.1 Gammaproteobacteria bacterium | reverse complement strand
AGCTTCATCACTAATGAAGCGTGTTATCTCAACGCCATATATGCCCTCTGAACTCTGGCCTAATTCTTCAACTCGAAGAAAATATGTTCCTGCCGTAGTAAATGTGTAAAAGATGGTTTCACAATTGGGTTCTGGATTGTTTGGGCCAATTCCATTGTCATCATCCTGAGCATCTACTAGCGCAGTCACGCCATCTGTATCATAAAGCCATACCTGCTGATCTATGTTGCATTCTACGCTTGGGTTAATGGTGTATAGAGCTCCAGCAGTATCAACCACGAATGAAAAATAGTCAGTGTCCACACCACCGTTTCCGATACTCGCTCCAAACGACGCGGCGCCAACGGTAATCGCTTCGGCAGTGCCGAATGTATCATTCGGTTCAGCTTCATCAATTATGAAGCGTGTTATCTCAACGCCATAAATGCCCTCTGCACTCTGGCTTAATTCTTCAACTCGAAGAAAATATGTTCCTGCCGTAGTAAATGTGTAAATTATGGTTTCACAATTGGCTTCTGAATTGTTAGGGCCAAATCCATTGTCATCATCTTGTGCATTTATCAGAGGAGTCACGCCATCTGTATCATAAAGCCATACTTGCTGATCTATGTCGCACCCTACGCTTGGATTAATGGTGTATTGAACTCCCGTAGCATCAACCACGAAGGAAAAATAGTCAGTGTCCAATCCACCGTTTCCGATAGTCGCTTCAAGCGCCGCGTCGCCAACGGTGATGGCCGTGGCATTGTCAAATGAATCATTCGGCTCAGTTTCTGTCGGTGTATTTGAACCTGGACTTGGACTTGGACTTGAACTTGAACCGCCACATGATATTAGAATTATGCTACTAAGTAACAAGAGATTTAGACGTACAAAATGCTTAATAAATTTCATTATAATTATTCTCCCTTTGAATTTAAAAATAAGTATGATATTTGCTATTTTCAGCGGCCAAAAACTGGGTCAGAGAGCAATTGTTTCTAATATTAGAGGATATTGTTCTCTGACCCCGATTAATTCGATCTTAGCGTTCATGCAAATCCCTTTAGAATGATGATGACCTTGCTATAACTGAAGGTTATCGTTCGGAACAGCAATATCTTTACATCCAATTAATGTAAACATAAAAATGTTTGTAGGATTATTCCTACAAAGAGAGGGGGGCTGAGACAACGATAGGTCGTTAGAGATAATCTTGAATGACCACTTTCAGTATAAAGCAGTCATTGAGGTCTACAACATAAATCCGATGCATATCGTGGGGGATTGACCAGGTTGTGGGCCGTATGTATTTTGATGGGCCGAAGCCCTGCGTGGTACTATCTGCGGGAATTTTACCCCACACCACACACTGACAGGCCTGTATGTATAAACCCCTAGAAATCTTTATTGGACTACGCTATTTGCGCGCCAAGCGCCGCAATCAGTTCATTTCCTTTATTTCCTTCAGTTCCATGATGGGGGTTGCCCTGGGCGTGACGGCATTGATTACGGTACTTTCGGTAATGAATGGCTTCGAAAAGGAAGTGCGGGAACGCATTTTGGGTATGGCCTCGCACATTACGGTATCCCGATTTGATGGTCCTATACAGGACTGGCAGCAATTAGGGGAGCAGGTTCAAAAGACAGAGTCGCGAATCATCGGTCTTGCGCCGTATATTCGTAAAGAAGCCATGTTGAGTTTAGATGGCAATGTTAGCGGTGCCTTGTTGAGGGGGGTTTCGCCTGAACTGGATCCAGAGGTATCTGAAGTCTGGCAGCATATGAAATACGGTCAGCTTAGCGATCTACGCCCTGGTGAATTTGGCATTATTCTGGGTAATAGTCTGGCTCGTTCAATTGGAGCAATGGTGGGTGACAAGGTCACGGTGGTCACCCCGCAGGCCATTAGCACCCCTGCTGGCATTCTGCCGCGATTGAAACGTTTCACGGTACGCGGTGTGTTTGAAGTGGGCATGCACGAATACGACAGTGCGCTGGCGTTAATTCATATTGAAGATGCCATGAAACTGTTTCGTACTGATGGTGGGGTAACGGGTTTACGCCTGAAGCTGGATGATATGTATCAGGTGGTGCCGGTTCGGACCCAGCTTGAACAGTTATTTTCAACCGGGCGCTACTGGATTACCGACTGGACCCAGCGTCACGCTAACTTGTTCCGCGCGGTAAAAATCGAAAAAACCATGATGTTTTTGATGCTCTCGCTCATTGTGGCGGTGGCAGCGTTCAATATTGTTTCCACCCTGGTGATGGTGGTGACAGACAAGCAGGCCGATATAGCTATTTTGCGCACCCTGGGTATTACACCGCGTTCGGTAATGGCAATTTTTATGGTACAGGGCACCATTATAGGCGCGGTGGGTGTATTGCTGGGCACGGTGGGTGGTGTCACGCTAGCGCTGAATATTGACGTGGTGATCCCCTGGCTGGAAGGTGTGCTGGGTGTGCAGTTTATGCCCGCTGATGTTTACTACATCAATAAATTCCCATCCGAGTTGCATTGGGGCGATGTGGTTAAAATTGTGATTATCTCGTTTACGCTGAGTGTATTGGCGACGTTCTATCCAGCATGGCGGGCGTCTCGTACCCAGCCTGCGGAGGCACTTCGTTATGAGTAATGCAGTGCTTAGTTGTCGCAATATGAGCAAAACTTTCCAGGAAGGGGATTTGTCTGTTGATGTGTTAAATGGTGTGAGCCTGGAGATTGCCAAAGGCGAACGGGTTGCCATTGTGGGTGCTTCAGGTTCCGGTAAAAGTACCTTGCTTCATTTATTAGGTGGGCTGGACGTGCCTACTGAGGGTGAGGTGCAAGTAGGAGGTCAGGATTTAAGTGCAATGGGTGAAGCTGCCAGGGGCTATATGCGCAATCACAAGCTGGGTTTTGTATACCAGTTTCACCACTTGTTGATGGAATTCACTGCGCTGGAAAATGTAGCCATGCCATTATTGATTCGTGGGTTGTCTGTGGATGAGGCAAGTCAGACGGCGACGGAATTGCTGGAAAAAGTGGGTTTGGGTGCACGGCTGCGGCATAAACCCACGGAATTGTCCGGCGGAGAGCGCCAGAGAACGGCTATTGCTCGGGCATTGATCACCAAACCCGTTTGCGTGCTGGCCGATGAGCCTACCGGCAACCTGGATCACAACACGGCAGAGCAGGTTTATGATCTAATGTTGCAACTTAATGAAGAAATGGATACCAGCATTGTGATGGTGACTCACGATTTGGAAATGGCCGGCCGCATGTCCCGTGTGCTGCATTTGGAAGACGGGGAATTAGATAATAAATAACAGTAATATCAATAGTTAACGATCACTATTTAAACTGATTTATCGCTTGTTTCAGCAAGCTTTTTCAAACGTCGTTTCTCTTGTCGTTCCCGCCAGCTTCGCCCCACATGAAAACGCCAGAATCCTCGAATCAGCACATTGCCTAGAATTGCAGACGCCAGGCCACAGATAAGACAGCCCAGTAAAAACGGCTGCCAGATAATATCCAGTTCATGTATTAGCCACTCGGTAGAGAGCTCAAAGGTAAATGGGTGCGCCGGGATACCCAGAATCCATGAGCCCACCTTGTAGGCGAAATAGAACATCGGAGGTATGGTGAGAGGGTTGGTTACCCACACTAGCCCGACTGAAATGGGTAAGTTCACGCGTGCCACAATGGCGCCAATGGCACCGAGAATCATCTGAAAGGGCACTGGTACCCAGGCCATGAACAGGCCGACACTAAAGGCGCCGGAAACAGAACGTCGGTTAAGGTGCAGGATGTTGGGGTCGTGCAGTAACGTACCCAAAAACCTCAGGTTTTTGTGGTTACGGATCGTTTTAGGATCCGGCATGTAGCGTTTGATGATAGGTCTGGGCATTGATTCTTGTGAGGAATTGGTTGGTTTCGTTTCAATTCATTATCCACTTTTTTGGGAAGTACTGAAACATGGATGTTGTCGCGTTGGGATTTTTAATCGGTGTTGTTGCTTTGCAGCAGTTTTCTACGTTACCAGAACTGTGGTTTTCCGGATTTTTATTATTACTGTTGTTGGGGTTGGTGTTTTTTGCCAGGTTGAATCCCTGTTTTTATAGAAAGTGGCATACGTTGTTGAGTTTTTTGTTGTCTGCAGCTGCTGGCTTTTGCTGGTCTACCATTATTGCCATCACATTATTGGCCGACGGGCTTGATTCAGCTCTGGAAGGTCAGGATGTTGTGGTCGAAGGCGTTGTTGCTTCATTGCCAGAAGTTCAAAATCGCCGAGTACGTTTTGAATTTATGCCTGATTCCATCCTTAAAGATGGTAAAGAGCAACGATTGCCCGGTAAATTATTGCTTAGCTGGTATCAGCGGCCCCCACCATTAAATGTTGGTGAGCGTTGGCGATTACAGGTGCGTTTGAAAAAACCGCACGGTTTTATGAATCCTGGTGGCTTTGATTACGAGGCCTTTTTATTCCGGAAGGGAATCCGCGCTAAAGGTTATGTGCGCAAGGCGCAAGGTGTTAATCAGCGATTAGCTGAAGCTTCTTTTTCGTACCCGGTAGACCAGGTTCGGCAAAGCCTACGTGAAAAACTGGACAGTACCCTGGGTAACAAGGAGCTAAAGGGCATTGTGATGGCCCTGGCCATTGGTGATCGACAGCATATTAGTCGTCCCCAATGGGATGTGTTGACTCGCACTGGCACCAGTCACCTGGTGGCTATTTCTGGTTTGCATATTGGACTGGTAGCTGGCTTCGCTTTTTTTGCAGTGCGTCGATTGTGGCGGTTATCGGCAAGGGCGGTATTGCTTTGGCCAGCAGCCAAGGCTGGTGCTTTGGCGGGTCTTATGGCGGCGACCGGTTATGCCATGTTGGCTGGGTTTTCGGTACCTACGCAGCGGGCACTAGTGATGGTGGCAGTGGTGATGCTGGCGATGATTTTACAGCGCCGCACTCGAGCCAGTTCTTTACTGGCTTTAGCATTACTACTGGTGCTTATTATAGACCCTATGGCGGTACTGGCGCCTGGTTTCTGGCTCTCTTTTGCTGCGGTGGCCATTATTCTATACGGCATGGCGGGTCGCCTGGGCGGTGAGTCTGGCTGGCGAAAATGGTGGTGGCGCTGGGGTCGGGTGCAGTGGTTGGTCACAATCGGGCTATTTCCGATTCTTATCCTGTTATTTCAAAAAGCCTCGCTGGTTTCACCTCTGGCTAATTTGTTCGCTGTGCCCTGGGTGAGTCTGGTGACGGTACCGCTAACGCTACTGGGCACTGTTTTCCTGAATTTGGTGCCTTTTGTAGGTGAATCACTGCTGGAGCTGGCTCTCTGGAGTACCGATGTTTTGTGGTGGATGTTGCAGGCGCTTAGCGATTTATCATATGCCCAGTGGATGCAGGCAGTACCCGGTAACTGGGCTTTAGCCTGTGCGGTGGTGGGACTGGTCTGGTTGCTCGCACCTGGAGGAATTCCAAGTCGTTGGGTGGGCGTTATCTGGATGTTGCCCATAGCTTTTAGCGGGTCGGGGTCTATTGCTGATGGTGAGGCCCGTTTTGCATTACTGGATGTGGGGCAGGGGCTGGCGGCAGTTGTGAGGACACAGAACCATGTACTGGTATTTGATACCGGGCCACGTTATTCAAGCGGATTTAATACTGGTGGCGCGGTAATTGCGCCTTATTTACGGTCGAAGGGCGTGGGGCATATCGATACTCTGGTGGTTAGCCATGGGGATAATGATCATATTGGCGGCACCATAGATCTGGCCAGCCAAATACCGGTAGAGCTCATCCTTAGTAGTGTGCCGGAAAAACTGGACTTCCTTAAAGTGGGGCCTCTGGAAGTAACAAATTGTCTGGCTGGTGAGCAATGGCAATGGGACGGAGTTCAGTTTGAGTTGTTAAACCCACCCTATGCCCTGGATATGAGCCCTAATATGGAAAAAACCTCCAAAAAAGGCCGCAAGGGTAATAACCGCTCATGTGTATTGAGGGTTCAGGCCGGTGATGACAGCGTGTTAATAACTGGCGATATTGAGCGGGGTGCTGAGAGAGATTTACTTAATCGGTTGGGTGAAAAACTGGCATCAGATATTTTAGTGGTACCCCACCATGGCAGTAAAACCTCATCCACAGTGGCCTTTATTGATGCAGTCTCCCCCGAAATTGCTTTGTTTCCCGTTGGATACCGTAATCGTTATGGTTTTCCCAAGGAACCCGTTGTTATGCGCTACGAGTCAAAAAATACGCAATTGTTTGACTCTGCCAGCCATGGCGCCATAGAAATACACATGGGAGGTGAAAACAATACAGGATTCACTGTTCAGACCTGGCGCCAAACAAATGCGCGATATTGGCATTATCAGGCCTGGTACCAGCCGTAGAATTAAAAATGAGTCAGCATGAGGAGCAATATCTCGGAAATATGAGCAATGCCAATGGCTTCCGGCCGATCGGCGTCTCTGCTAAAGTAACGCCTTCTTTGATTAGTGTTTCAATAGTAAGAATTTTTGTATTTTATATTAATAAACTACCTTTGAAAGGATTGCGAACGTGTTTGAAATTGTAAAAGCTGGTGGCTTTTTAATGGCCCCGATCATTCTTTGCTCGATTGTCGCGCTGGCAATTATTGGTGAAAGACTCTGGTCGCTCCAACGCAAGCGCACTATCCCCAAAAATCTGGTCGCACAAATATGGCAAATGCACTCTGGTGGACCATTGTCCAGGGAGCAGATAGGTGTGATACGTAACGGTTCGCCTTTAGGTCGTGTGCTGGCATCTGGGCTTGCTAACGCCCGCAACAGTCGCGAGGTTATGAAAGAAAGTATCGAAGAGACCGGGCGACACGTTGTACACGAATTCGAGCGTTATTTGAATTCATTGGGAACGATTGCAGCAATTACACCCTTATTGGGACTGCTAGGTACGGTCATTGGCATGATCAAGGTATTCAGTGTAATTACCTCCGAAGGCGTGGGTAATCCGGCGGTGTTGGCTGGTGGTATTTCAGAAGCGCTAATAACTACGGCTGCTGGATTATCAGTCGCGATCCCAAGTCTTATGGCTCACCGTTATTTTCGGGGATTGATCGATCAGATTGTGGTCTACATGGAGCAGGAAGCCATCAAGATGGTGGAAGTTATCCATGGAGATCGAGCTTCTGAAGACACTGATAACAAAGAAGTTTAAGTTCCTGTTTAAGAAATAAAAAAATAAACAATGATCGACTTAACATAATTTATGAACATTAATTCACGTCCTAAAGAGCAGCTTGACGTCAATGTAACGCCATTGATTGATGTGGTTTTTTTGTTGTTGATCTTTTTTATGGTTTCCACCACTTTTGAACGTGAGTCTGAAATTGAAATAATGCTACCAGAGGCGACGTCTTCAGCAGAAACGACAGATGAGTTTGTTCTGCAAATAACGATAGACGAGGAAGGTACGTACTATATTAATCATCAGCGAGTGATCAACACTAAGCTGGAGACGCTGATGAAAGCGATGCAGTTAGTGGCAGGTGATCGCAAAGATCCGCCGGTTATTCTCAGCGCTGATGCAAAAACACCGCATCAGGCTGTTGTGACTGCAATGGATGCAGCGAGACGATTAGGATTCGTGCATCTCAATTTTGCTACGACACGATTCGCTGACGATAATTGATTTCTCATAATCCTTTTCTGGGTTTCAATTTTATCTACTCGTCTTTATTTATACCCCATTTATTTATACCTCCTCTATTTATAAATAACGCATCATGCCCATAATGTCACCTGGCCAAATATATAAGCGTTTACTTGGTTATGCGCGAAATTATTGGATAGCTTTTTTGCTGGCTGTTATAGGTATGGCCATAGTTGCAGGTACAGAAGCTGGTTTTGCATGGATAATGAAACCTATGCTGGACGGCAGTTTTGTTGAAAAAGACCCAGCTGTCATCAAGTGGCTACCATTTGGTTTGTTATTGATTGTATTGGTGCGTGGTGTTGCGGGTTTTGTTTCCAACTATGGGATGGCATACGTTGGCCGTAATATTATTCGCGATATGCGGCGTAAGATGTTTAGCCAGCTTATGAATCTTCCTACGGCTTATTATGACAAGAATTCCTCCAGTCAGTTAACCTCAAAATTTATTTATGATGTTGAAAAAGTTGCAGAGGCAGCGACCAAGTCTGTAACAATCATTGTTCGCGACACCTTCACCATTTTCGGTCTGATGTTTATGATGTTTTATACTAGCTGGAAACTCGCGCTGGTATTTATGGTTTTGGCTCCAGTTATTACGGTGTTGGTGGTAGCGGTTAGTAAACGTTTTCGACGCATTAGCAAGCGCATCCAGGCGTCAATGGGTGATGTAACGCAAAAATCACAGGAAATCACGGAAGGGCACCGCGTTATAAAAATGTTTGGTGGTAAAAAATACGAGGAACAACATTTTTCCAGAATTAATGAAAATAATCGACAGCAGAATATGAAGCTGGAAGCAACGCGTGCAGTAAGTGTTCAGATTTCACAATTGTTGGGCGCATGTGGGCTAGCTGTTATTTTATATTTTGCAACATCGGATGAAATGCTCAAGGTGCTTACGGTAGGCACATTTATGTCATTCCTTACGGCAAGTATGTTGTTGCTGGCGCCGATGAAACGATTAACCATGGTACAGGCTACCGTTCAGCAAGGTATTGCTGCAGCTCAAAGTGTATTCCAGTTGCTTGACGAAGACACAGAAAGAGACACTGGCACTAGAGAAACAAAGCGAGCCAAAGGACGAATTGAATTCAGAAATGTAACCTTCAGTTATGATTCTGCAGAGGATAAAGAAAAAGGCAGGGCCAAAGGTGAAGTGCTTAGCAATATAAGTTTTACCGCCGAAGCTGGAGAAACAATTGCATTGGTAGGGCGCTCTGGCAGTGGTAAATCAACATTGGCAAGTCTGTTGCCCAGATTTTACGATGTTAGCGAAGGTGAAATTCTGCTGGATGACATTCCCGTTCAGGAACTGACCATGGAAAATTTACGCGAGCAAATTGCACTTGTCAGCCAGGATATAACGTTGTTTAACGATACTATCACTAAAAATATTGCGTACGGCGCATTAGCTCAGGTGAGTGAGGAAGATATCATTCGCGCTGCAGAAGCTGCACACGCCATAGAATTTATTCGGGAATTGCCAGAAGGTTTTGATGCTGTTATCGGAGACAAGGGTGTAATGCTTTCCGGTGGCCAACGCCAGCGAATTGCGATTGCACGCGCTTTGTTAAAAAATTCACCTCTATTAATATTAGATGAAGCCACTTCTGCATTGGATACGGAATCCGAACGTTATATTCAGGAAGCGCTAGGTGGTTTGATGAGAAATCGTACAACTCTGGTTATTGCACATCGCTTGTCTACGGTTGAAGATGCAGACAAAATACTAGTGTTACGTAATGGGCGCATTGTTGAATCAGGTACTCATCAAGAATTGCTTGAGATTAATGGGGATTATGCAGCTTTGTATAAAGTTCAGTTTACTGAAAATCCACAAAAAACTGATTAAACAACACTAGATAAACAGGGAAGCGGGCAGCGAAAAAATGAAACGGCTCGATTATTACTGGTACAACAAAGGATTTATTACCTTGATACTTTCTCCAGTATCCTGGTTGTACTGCTTCGTTGCCGTCACTCGTCGCTTCGCTTATCAAGTTAAACTACTTAAAACGCATCAGATGCCTGTTCCCGTGATCATTGTTGGTAACATTACTGCAGGCGGTACGGGGAAAACGCCGCTGGTGACCTGGCTTGTAGAGCTGTTGCGAGACAATGGGTACTCACCGGGTATTGTAAGTCGTGGTTATGGTGGTGAAGCAAGACATTGGCCACAACAGGTCAGGGTGGACAGTGACCCACGCATGGTTGGTGATGAGGCAGTGTTGCTGGCTCATCGTTGTCAATGTCCAATGGCAGTTGGCCCAGGGAGAGTAGATGCTGCACTGGCACTGCTGAAGCATAAAGATATTGATATTATTGTGGCTGATGATGGTTTGCAGCACTACGCGTTGGGTAGAGATCTTGAGATAGCCGTTATTGATGGTGTGCGCCGATTTGGTAATGGTAAATGTTTACCTGCTGGGCCTTTGAGAGAACCACGAAAAAGAATGGAATCAGTGGATATAGCTGTCACCAACGGTGTCCCTGGGCCGCGTGAGTATGGCATGACGTTAAAGCCGGGACCTGTACAGAATCTTGTTGATTCTCGACAAAGCCACCTGCTGAGTTCTTTTCCTAACGTGAGTAAAAGGGTGCATGCTGTTGCAGGAATAGGAAACCCAGATCGGTTTTTCCAACAACTTGCAGATCATGGTCTGGATGTTATAGAGCATCCTTTTCCTGATCACTATATGTATCAACACGAAGACTTTCAGTTTGATGATGATCTGCCAGTGTTAATGACAGAAAAGGATGCAGTAAAATGCCGGTCTTTCGCTGATAAACGATACTGGGTTGTTCCAGTAGATGCGAAAGTCGATGAGCGCATTATTCCCCTTATACTTAGGTTAATAGGCACTAAAGATAAAATTAACTGATTAAAGACGACAGGAAGCGAATATGGATAAGAAGTTGCTGGATATTTTAGTATGCCCTATATGCAAAGGGCCTCTGGTTTATCAAAAATCAAATCAGGAGCTGATTTGCAAGCCGGATCGTCTAGCTTATCCTATTCGGGATGATATTCCCGTTATGCTGGAAGATGAAGCGCGTCCTTTAGCGGCAGATGAGGAAGTCTAAGTGAATTTTCACGTCATCATTCCTGCTCGCTTTGGTGCTACTCGTTTGCCGGGGAAGCCCTTGCTGGATATCGCGGGCAAACCTATGGTGCAGCATGTTTACGAGCGTGCATTGGAAAGCGGTGCTGAAAAAATTATTATTGCCACGGATGATGAACGTATTGTAAATGCCGTGAAAGAATTTGGTGGTGAGGTTTGCTTAACTTCAGACACGCATCGTTCAGGCACGGATCGTATTGCTGAGGTGGCAGAAAAACTTAATTTTTCTGATGACCAAATTATCGTTAATCTACAAGGCGATGAGCCAATGATGCCTGCATCGGTTATCAAGCAAGTTGCTGAGACATTATCGAATCAAACCGAAGCTAGCATGTCGACAGTGTGTGCGAGAATTACTACTGCTTCTGAACTGTTTGACCCACATGTAGTAAAAGTGGTTAAAGATAAAAATGATTTGGCTGTCTATTTTAGTCGGGCTAGCATTCCATGGGATAGAGATGCTTTTGCCAGTACGACAGAAGTATTGCCGGAAAATTCTATCCATTACCGCCATATTGGTCTTTATGCATATCGCGTAGGGTTTTTAAAAGAATATATTCAATGGCCGCAGTGTTCCCTGGAAGCAATGGAATCTTTGGAGCAACTGCGCGCAATTTGGAATGGCCATCATATCCATGTGTCAGAAGCACGTGAAATACCGCTGGCAGGAGTAGATACCGAGCGTGATTTAGAAGTAGTTAAAAGCCATTTGTCTGGCTAACAATAATAAAATGAGAAATATTTATTTTTTACGTATGAAAAGCAAGCCTGGCAGCAAGGGTAGTATCCAGATTGTTATTAAGTAATCTAAAATAAGTAATAGAATTGGGGGGCGGGAGTATGGAGAGTAATTCTAAAACCACATGGTGTGGTATTTTCCTTGTGGGCGCCTGTCTATTATTCGCGCAAAACTGCGTTGCTGATGATGTTAATAAAATAATGAAGGACCCGTTAGAAAAAAGTCTAAATGCCTATTACGAAGGTGATTACAAAGCAGCCCTTAATCTTACGATTCCATTAGCTGCAGATGGTGATTCTTCGGCGCTCAATCTATTGGGAATGATGTACGAATTAGGTAAAGGTGTTTCTCAAAATGCGGAAAAATCTGTTGCTTTGTATCGACAAGCCGCAGATGAGGGCAATCTTTATGCTCAGTTTAATCTTGGCGTTTCATACGATACAGGTAATGGTACTCCACAAAATTATCGCCAGGCTGTTAAATGGTATCAACGCGCAGCAGAGCAGGGCGCAAGTTTCGCACAGTTCAACCTGGCAATAATGTATGAGCAGGGAAGAGGTGCCCACAAGAGTTACAAAAAAGCTGCACATTGGTACAACAAAGCCGCAAAACAAGGTTATAGAGAAGCACAAAACAACCTTGGTTATCTGTATGAATCAGGTCAGGGCGTAGAAAAAAACCTGGTTGCTGCTTATGTATTATTTGATATTGCTGCAGAGCATGGATTTGAACCTGCGGCAGATAAACGGGATTTACTTAAGAAACATATGAGTAAAGGCCAGATTAAACAGGCTTTACTTGAAATTAAAGAATATAAAACACGCCTTAACCAATAGCTAAAAGGCTTTATTACTTCTCATTGGCATATCGCCAAATATTAACGTTACTGCCGTTTTCCCTGAAGTGTTCCGCATACTCAGTAAGGTATCGCTGAAAGCTGGGTTCTTCTTTATATCCTTTACTCAAGACATAATTAAATATTCCCTGGGTATGGAAGACTTTAAAGAAAGCTTCCGAGCGAATAACTTCTTCACCCTCCGGATTGAATACAACAATAGAAGGGGCAAACTGTATGTTCAATTCTTTGGCCCATTCTTTCGCCGTCATTTTTTTACCTGATGGTGTTACGACAGGCGTTTTAGACCACATGTTCAGTTGAGCGACATCAAACTGTTTCATAACTTGTTTTAAATCGTTGTCTGGTAATACTTTATTGTGGAGCAGGTCACAATCAGGGCAATCTTTTTGTTCAAAGAACACTGCAAAGGGGCGAGTTTTATCTTTCCTGGCCTTTTTGGTGAAATCAAAAGGAGCTATTGTAAAGTAGTCTTGTTTGTTGAGTTTTTTGCTGGCTATTACAGCGGGTCTATTGGCCTTAAGGTAATCGCGATAACTTAATTCAGTTTCCTTGTGTAAGGCAACGTAATCAAGATCGATATTAAATCGTTGCGGTGTATGGTAGCCATTTATGCGTAGCACTACTTTTCCTTTTTCGTTGAAGAAAAGTACAGTAGGTGTGAATTGAACCTTGAGAGCGGCAGCCAGTGTTTTTTCTACATATGATTTACCATCAACATTCGTGATTGAACGATTACCCCACATATTGATAGCGATAATGTCGAAGTTTTTCTGAGCTTTTTCTTTAATATCTTTTTGAGCAAAGTTGCGCTCAACCAGAGCATTACAGTAAGGGCAGCCATTTTGGTAAAAAAACAATACCAGACGTTTTCCAGCTTCTGTTGCTTCCTGTACATCTTCTCTAAGGTCAAGAAAACTATCTTTGAACCACGCTGGGTACTCGGTATCCATTGCGCCAAGAAATTCACCTTGCTTCGCAGGTGAAGCAGCGGCAACCGCCGATGCTGCATAAGAAGATCCCAGCACAAACAGCAGCGCAAGTATTTGGGAAATTGATGTGGCGTGCTTCATGTTAATTTACCTGTAGAGCTGAACCAGAAAGGCGACATTATTACCTGAAACAATGCATTTTAGTAGAGTATAAAGGTATAACAAACAACATAACTAACGGTTCAGTGTACCCAGCTAATGGCACACAATACTGCGCATAATGTATATTATGTTAAAAGATGAATGATCAGTATAGGGGGCGTTTTTAAAGGGTCCCTTACATTAGCTTCTGGCACCGATGAGTCACCAGTTTCAGTCTGCTCCTGTTTCGTAATTAAGAACCGCACTCATAGGGCCATTTGAGTTAGAATGTGCGTTCAATTTCAGTGCACTTCGATCTGCACTCGTTTAATTCACACAGAAACATACACAGTTTCCGCCTGGATCGACCCAAACAGTATTGATTGGGTAGGCGATCACACCATGAGAACATTACATGTCATTTGAATCTCTCGGCCTCAGGGCCGAACTACTCCGTGCTGTGGCAGATAAAGGTTATAGCGAACCGACACCGATACAAATCCAGGCAATCCCCCTTATTCTTGAAGGTAAAGATGTTCTGGGTGGCGCGCAGACGGGTACGGGTAAAACAGCGGGTTTTACCCTGCCACTATTACAACGATTAATATCAACCGCTAAAGCGGTTAAAAAAGGTCGTCGTCCCATCCGTGCTCTTGTGCTGACACCCACTCGAGAACTGGCAGCTCAGGTTCATGAAAGTGTGAAAACGTATGGCAGGCACCTTTCACTGAAATCAACCGTGGTGTTTGGTGGTGTCAGCATCAATCCGCAAAAACAAACTCTCATTCGAGGTGTCGATATTCTGGTCGCGACACCAGGCAGATTACTGGATCACGTCAATCAGAGATCCGTGGATCTATCAAAGATTGATATTCTGGTGCTCGATGAAGCCGATCGTATGCTCGACATGGGTTTTATTCGCGATATTCGAAAGGTCCTGGCGCTGGTTCCTAAAGACAGACAGACGTTGTTATTTTCAGCCACTTTTTCAGATTCTATAAAAAAATTGGCGAATGATCTGTTGAGGTCCCCTACTTTGGTTGAAGTTACTCGGCACAACACTGCCACAGAGACTGTCGTTCAAGTCGTGCATCCGGTAGATAAAAAACGTAAACGTGAACTGCTTTCCTTCCTGATAGGTTCCAATGACTGGCAACAGGTATTGGTATTTAGCCGTACCAAACATGGTGCCGATCGCCTTTCTGGCCAGCTGGTGAAGGATGGTATTACGGCTGCTGCAATTCATGGAAATAAGAGTCAGGGTGCTCGTACCAGAGCACTGGCAGATTTTAAAGCTGGTGAAGTACGTGTGCTGGTAGCTACGGACATTGCGGCACGCGGAATTGATATTGATCAGTTGCCGCACGTGGTGAACTTTGACTTACCTAATAATGCAGAAGATTACGTTCACCGCATTGGCCGCACGGGTCGTGCAGGTAATGAAGGTGAAGCTATGTCTCTGGTGTGTGTTGATGAGCTGGGTTTGCTGAAAGATATTGAGCGGTTGATCAAACGCGAAATTCCCAATGTGGGAGTTGAGGGTTTTGAGCCCGATCCTTCTATTAAAGCTGAGCCTATTTTCAAGGGGCGTGGTAAACAGCAGGGTTCAAGAAAGCCTGGCGGAAAAAAGAAAACATTTTCCAGGAATAGCAGTAGTGGTAAGCGCCCTTCTTCCAGAGGGAGTTCGGAAAAACAGGGACAATCGAAAAAACAAGCACAAAGGAGTCCAAGACGCAGCCCACAGGGTAATCGCTAACGGCAACCTTTTATGAAAAAAATAGCTATTTTTGTCGATGTGCAAAACATTTATTACACGACTCGCGATGCCTATGGACGGCAGTTTAATTATCGGAAACTGTGGCAACAGATAAGCTCTGAAGGCGATATAGTATCTGCAACGGCTTATGCCATTCATCGTGGTGACGACAAACAGCTCAAATTTCAGGATGCCCTCAAGCACATCGGTTTTACAGTAAAACTCAAACCCTATATCCAGCGTAGTGATGGTTCTGCTAAAGGTGACTGGGATGTTGGCATTGCTATTGATGTGATGGATGTATCGAAAGATGTTGATACTGTGGTGTTGCTGTCAGGTGATGGAGACTTTGATTTACTACTGGAAAAAATCCAAAATGATTTTGGCGTCAGTACGGAAGTTTATGGAGTGCCAGCACTCACAGCAAATTCATTAATAAACGCCGCTAGTATCTATCACCGTATCGAAGCAGACCTTTTGTTATAGAAAGGTAGTTGTAAAAGGTTGTTATAAACCTGTCTTTTCCAAAGTTCTAAAAACAATATCGACAGTCAACTTCAGTTTCTGTAATTTACTCGCAGCTTCCCTGCCTTCTTTAGTTGCCCGATAAAAATGCGGCGTCATGATGAGCAAATTATGAATTTGTTCGTTGTTTATTTCGCATGTCTTAAATTGAAGCAGCTGCGTATCTACCACTGAAAATCCCATTTCTTCAACAAAGGAAAGATCCTGTGGATCTGTTTTTTTAACTTCTTTGTAAATTATTTCCCTTAATTCTTTTAAATGATTGAGGCCTGGTTCAACCAGAATGATTTTGCCACCGGGTTTTAGACATTTGTTAAAGCCCTCAAAACTTTGAAACCCAAATACACAAATAATAATATCAACGCTATTATCAGCAACGGGTGGCTGTCTGTTTGTCCCAACAATCCAGCTTATTTGTTTATTTCTTTTTGCCGCTTCAACTATTGCGGGTTTTGATATATCCAGGCCGATAAAGGAAAGATTACGATTGCCATTTTTGCTCTTGAGAGTATTAAAAATTGAGTCAAAATAATAACCTTCACCACAACCGGCATCCATAAAACAGATTTCGTCACTTTCCGCATTAGCATCATTTTTTATCAATGCGGTTGATAGTTCGGCTAATGTATCGGCAATAGTCTGGTAGACGCCTGAATTTAAGAAATGTGCTCTCGCCAATACCATTTCTTTGCTATCGCCCGGATCTTTGGTCCTTTTATGCTGTACCGGTAACAAGTTCACATACCCCTGGCGAGCGACATCAAAAACATGCCCATTTTCACAAACGAGTTGTTTTTCCTGGAATTCAAGCCGTTTCCCGTCAATTGGGCAGGCCAGATTATGTGCTTTT
>JAUWVK010000125.1 GCA_030617485.1 Gammaproteobacteria bacterium | reverse complement strand
AACATGGTGATGTAAAAAAGGGCGGTAACCAGCAATGGTCCGCCCTTTTTAATTACTAATAACTCTATTAAAAACAAAAAGTTACGTGTTAGTAACTACTTACTTTACACATCCAGATTAGCAACCTGAAGCGCATTTTTTTCAATGAAGTCTCGACGCGGTTCCACCTGATCACCCATTAAAGTGGTAAAGACCTCATCTGCCGCCACAGCATCTTCGATCCGTACCTGCAGCAATCGTCTTTCCTGGGCATCCAGGGTGGTTTCCGACACTTGTTCAGGATTCATTTCACCCAGTCCTTTATAACGTTGGATGTGCTGCCCGCGACGCGCCTCTTTCATTAACCAATCCAGCGCTTCTTTAAAGCTGGATACTTCGGCTTTACGATCCCCGCGCTGCACAAATGCCCCTTCTGTTAACAGATCACTGAGTTGTTCCCCCAGTGCCACCATGCTCTGGTATTCACTGGAGGCGAAAAAATCACTGCTGATAATGCGTTCATTGCCAACGTTGTGACTGATGGCATTCACTTTGGCTATCCAGCTGCTGTGCTCGGTGTCTTCCTCCAGCTTCAACTCATACCGTGTGGCTGACATATCGTCGGAATTAAGACGTTTAATCAAATCGCCAAACCAGGATTCCGCAGCTTGCTTGTCCTGGAGTTGCTCAACAGAAAACGTCGGCATAAATACGATTTTTTCCAGCAGCTCACCGTGATAACGACTGGAAAGTCGGGTAATGGTCGCCTTTACAGACAAATACTGCTGCGCCATGGTTTCCAGGGTCGTACCAGCGATGGCAGGACTATCCTCACTCACATGCAGGCCCGCATTATCCAGCGCGGATTGCAGCAAATATTCATTTAACTCGGCATCGTCTTTGACATAACGCTCCTGCTTACCCTTTTTAACCTTGTACAAAGGAGGCTGAGCAATATAGATATGACCACGCTCAATCAACTCGGGCATTTGCCGGTAGAAAAAAGTCAGCAACAGGGTGCGGATGTGAGAGCCATCCACATCGGCATCCGTCATAATAATAATACGGTGGTAGCGCAATTTATCAGGATTAAATTCCTCGCGACCAATACCACAGCCCAGTGCGGTAATCAGGGTGCCGACTTCGACCGAAGACAGCATTTTATCAAAACGCGCCTTTTCCACATTAAGAATCTTGCCCTTTAGTGGCAATATCGCCTGTGTACGACGATCGCGGCCCTGTTTGGCCGAACCACCGGCAGAGTCCCCTTCCACCAGGAACAATTCGGATAAAGCTGGATCTTTTTCCTGACAGTCGGCCAATTTACCGGGCAGGCCGGCAATATCCAGCGCGCCCTTGCGGCGGGTCATCTCGCGCGCCTTGCGGGCAGCCTCGCGGGCTCGAGCCGCATCCAGAATCTTGGACACAATAGCCTTGGCTTCTGACGGATTTTCCAGCAGGAATTCCTGGCATTTTTCCGACATGGCCGACTCCACCACCCCTTTCACCTCGGAAGACACTAATTTGTCCTTGGTTTGAGAGGAAAACTTGGGATCCGGTACCTTTACTGACAATACGGCGGTGAGACCTTCGCGGGCATCATCACCGGAAGTCTGCACCTTGGCTTTTTTGGCCGCACCCAGACCTTCAATGTACTGATTCAGTGTGCGCGTTAACGCCCCACGGAACCCTGCCAAATGGGTGCCTCCGTCACGCTGAGGAATATTGTTGGTAAAACAGAAAATATTCTCCTGATAGGAGTCATTCCACTGCATGGCCACTTCAACCGTGGTGCCATCTTTTTCCGTTTTAAAATAGAACACATTGGCATGTAACGGGGTTTTATTGCGGTTGAGATGCTCTATAAAGGCACCAATACCGCCTTTGTACTCAAATACATCATTTTTATCGCTACGCTCATCGGTGAGCACAATGCGTACACCGGAGTTAAGAAATGACAGCTCCCGCAAGCGTTTGGCCAGGATGTCGTAGTGAAACTCGGTATCACCACCAAAAATTGCAGCGCTGGGTTTAAAGCGAATCTCGGTACCGGTGCGGTCGGTGGTCCCGGTCACTTCCAGTGGTTTAACTGGATCACCATTGTGGTACTCCTGAAAATGGGCATTGCCATCACGCCAGATGGTCAGTTTCAGAACTTCTGACAGAGCGTTGACCACGGAAACACCCACTCCGTGCAGCCCACCGGAGATTTTGTAGGAATTATCATCAAACTTACCACCTGCATGCAGGATGGTCATAATGACCTCGGCTGCAGAACGACCCTCTTCTTCGTGAATATCGACCGGGATTCCGCGACCGTTATCAGCTACCGACAGGGAACCATCACTGTGGATGGTAACGTTAACTTCGGTGCAGTGTCCGGCAAGCGCCTCATCAATAGAATTGTCCACGGCTTCAAACACCATGTGGTGTAAACCGGTGCCATCATCGGTGTCGCCAATGTACATTCCGGGACGCTTTCTAACTGCGTCCAGCCCCTTTAAAACCTTGATTTTAGAGGAATCGTAAGTATCTTTGTCGGCCATGCTTTTGCTCCGTATTTCAGTCGGCGAAGTATACCATTTTTTGCTGCACAAAGGCTTAAAACAAAGCCAAAACAGGACCATAAACGGCTATTAATCCAGCGTTTGAACCCTGCCCTGTTCCACGTGAAACAACCCTGCCTGAGAGAAGTTTGCGCCTTCAAACAAGCCTTTTTCAGTGCCCGTGACAAAGATTTGGGCACCAGTATCTTCCAAAGCGCCAAGCAATGCTTTTCGCTTATCAGAATCTAGCTCGGCGGGTAAATCGTCGACAAGTATCACCGTCGAAGTATTCTGTGCTGCCATTTGCTGACACTGAGCCAGTACCAGGGTAGCCACCAGAAGCTTTTGCTGCCCACGCGACAACACATCACGTGCATCCTGACTGCCAACCCGTAACCGCATGTCAGCCCGATGAGGCCCAAACTGGGTGAAACCCCTTTCCTTGTCGGAATCAAATTGTGCCGCCAGATACTCTCCATATCCCGGGCCTTCTCGCCAACCACGTTGATAAGAGACATCAACATCAGGCAGACCTTCGAATGTGGTTATTTTTTCTATGATAAATGTTTTAAGAGCGGCTAAATACTGGCTCCTTATCTGATCAAGCTTCTCTGCAGCAATGACAAGCTCAGTATCCCACTGTTTAATGGCCTGATGAGACCACCGGTCCCGAAGAGCAGCATTGCGTTGCGCAAGCGCACGACGAAATGTTCGCCATATTGAACCAAAGGCAGGTTCCACGTGAAACACACCCCAATCAATGAATTTCCGTCGATATTCAGGTCCCTCTTCAACCAAACGATGCAGTCCTGGCTCTATAAGAGCAATAGGCTGTAATTCTATTAACTCTGAAAGGGAGCTGATGGGTTTGCCTGAGAGTCTTATTCGGCTTCCCTGACGGCTGCGTTGCATACCGACAGTGTGATCCCTGCCCTTTTGGCATATTTTACCGACAACAGTGAAAGTCTCAGAATCTATCTGAATAAGCTTGTTGGTCTTATGATTCCGAAAAGATTTGCCTCGGCCGAGACAGTGAATCGCTTCGAGAAGGCTGGTTTTACCACTGCCATTATCGCCAATTATAAAATTGAAACCTTCTCTGGGTTCAATACTAACTTCATTGAGATTTCTAAGTCCGTTAACCTCTAGCTTGAAAATGGCCATTGGCCTGCCGTATTCGTCCTGAGACTACAGCCGCATAGGCATAATAACGTAAGTACAGCTCTGATCATCCTGTGGATGAACCACACAACTACTGTTAGCATCTCCCAGTTCGAGTATCACTGTCTCTTCTGTTACTGCACCAAGCGCATCTAGTAAGTAACTGACATTAAAGCCAATTTCTAACTCTGGACCCTGGTAACTAACTTCAATATCTTCTTCGGCTTCTTCCATCTCAGGGTTGTTTGCCTGAGCCTGCAATAAATCATTTTGTAACCGGAGACGAATACCACGGTATTTTTCATTAGACAAAATCGAAGTACGAACCATGGCCTGTCGGATTGATTCACGATTAACAATAATCGTTTTATCAGAATCCTTAGGAATAACACGTTCATAATCAGGAAAACGGCCATCAATTAATTTAGAAGTAAATACAAAATCGCTCAGGCTAATTTTTATGTGATTACTGCTAACCTGGACCTCAACAGTCTCTTCGCTGTCTTCTAGCAGCTTAACCAGTTCCATGATTCCCTTGCGTGGCACAATCAATTGAATGGTTTCATCCGGCTGCGTATCACACTCGTGTGTGCATAACGCTAAACGATGACCATCAGTAGCGACAGATCGAATCATCCCGTCACTGACTTCAAGCAGTAAACCGTTGAGATAATAGCGAACATCTTGCTGAGCCATTGCGAAACTGGTTTTTTCAATAAGTCTTTTTAAAGCCTTTTGTGGAAGGCTAAAAGTAAACTGGGTATTGATCTCTTCAAGTCCTGGAAAGTCAGAAACTGGAAGTGTTGCAAGGTTGAATCGACTTTATCCTGAGCGCACCGTGACACGTTGTTATTCGTCATCCAGGAGTATGGTTAACTCCGCGTTATCCGGTAATGCTCGGCAAATATCAACAAATTTTCTTGCCGGTATGGTGATTTCACCATCTTCTGAAGATTCCAATGGGGTTTTGGCTACCATTTCAACTTCCAGATCAGTCGTTGTCATCGACAGGATTTTATTTTTAATGACCACCAGAATATTTGATAACACCGGTAATGTTTGTCGGCGTTCTACAACGCCAACAATGGTTTGAAGTGGTTTAAGAATTTCTTCCCTTTTGATAGAAAATTTCATTTTAATGTCCCATGCTCTTCTATTTAATTAAATATATATATAATAACTTATTATTA
>JAUWVK010000107.1 GCA_030617485.1 Gammaproteobacteria bacterium | reverse complement strand
TTAATTAATGAGCGCGCGCAACTGGCACAGAATGTTGCTGAAATAAAACAACAGCAGGGCGATGATGCACAGTATTATCGACCAGAGAGAGAGGCTGAAGTTTTGCGCAGTGTGTTAGCGCGCAATGATGGTCCATTGTCTGGCGAAGAAATGGCGCGCCTGTTCCGTGAAATCATGTCTGCCTGTCTGGCGCTTGAACAACCCCTTAATATTGCATTCCTGGGACCCGAAGGTACGTTTACTCAGGCAGCCGCTTTAAAACACTTTGGTCATTCGGTCACCACTGTTCCAATGGCGGCCATTGATGAAGTCTTCCGTGAAGTGGAATCAGGTTCAGCACATTATGGTGTGGTGCCGGTGGAAAATTCTACCGAGGGGGTCATCAATCATACCCTTGATATGTTTTTGCAATCGTCGTTAACAATTTGTGGCGAAGTTGATTTGCGCATACATCATTATTTGCTGTCGAAAGAAAAAGATAGTTCTAAGCTTAAGCGAATTTATTCTCACCAACAGTCTTTGGCTCAATGTCGTGAGTGGCTGGACGCGCATTTATCTGGAGTGGAGCGCGTCTCAGTCAGCTCCAATGCTGAGGCAGCACGTCGTGCGTCAGAAGAAAAAAATGTTGCTGCTATTGCTGGTGATGTCGCTGCAGAAATTTATGGTTTAAATGTGACTGAGCCTAATATTGAAGATAATCCTGATAATACGACACGGTTCCTGATTATAAGTAAGAATATTGCTTTACCCAGTGGGGATGATAAAACATCATTGTTAGTTTCTACTCCCAATAAATCTGGTTCACTACATCAATTATTGAAGCCTTTTTCTGATAATGATGTCTCTATGAGTCGTATTGAATCACGTCCATCACGGCTGACGAATTGGGAATATGTTTTTTTCATTGACGTTAACGGACATGCTGAAGATGAAAAGGTGGCACGTTGTCTGGATAAGGTGAAATCTGAAGCATCAATGTTTAAGCTGTTAGGTTCTTACCCCCGGGCTGTTTTATAATCTAAGGCTACTTGCCTCCACGTCATTTTCCGGCCAAACATTTTTGGATACACTGATGAATCGTTTTGAAAAATTGGCCGCGTTAGGCGTTAAATCTCTTAGTCCCTATCAGCCCGGCAAACCCATCGAAGAGTTACAGCGAGAGTATGGCGTTACTGACGTTATTAAACTCGCATCTAATGAAAATCCATTAGGTTCAAGTCCCAGAGTGCGGGATATTTTATCTGCAGAGTATGAGAGCTTTGCCCGGTACCCGGATGGAAATGGTTTTACGCTAAAACAAATGCTGGCCGAGAAGCATGGTGTCAGAATGGATTGTATAACGTTGGGTAATGGTTCCAGCGATCCGCTTGAGTTTGTGGTCAGGGTGTTCGCTCAACCCGGTGATGAAGTGTTGTTCTCTGAGCATGCCTTTGCCATGTATCCCATTGTCACCCAGGCAGCCAGTGCAATAGCGATTACTGCCCCTGCAAAAGAGTGGGGCCATGATCTCGATGCAATGGCGGAGCGTATTACCGACCGCACCAAAGTAATTTTTATCGCCAATCCGAATAATCCTACTGGTACCTGGTTGGAGGGCGAAGAGCTGGAAGCTTTTATCGCCAGGGTGCCAGAGTCAGTGATTGTGGTGGTTGATGAGGCCTATTTTGAATATGTTCGTGAGCCAGCCCTATGGTTGCAAGACGGATCGCAAAAGGGAGCTGTTGAATACCCTGATGCCACCCAATGGTTAGATCGTTATCCGAATCTTATGGTGACACGCACTTTTTCCAAAGCATATGGCCTTGCGGGTCTTCGTGTCGGCTATTCATTGTCGCATCCGGATCTGGCTAATTTACTTAATCGTATTCGTCCGCCATTTAATGTAAATAGTCTTGCGCTTGCAGCAGCCTGTGCAAGCCTGGAGGACAGCAATCATGTTGCAAAGGCAGTTGCGTTAAACGCACAGGAAATGGGGCGCATGGCCAGGGAATTTGAACAAATGAACCTGGAATATATTCCATCAGTTGGTAATTTTGTTTGCGTGAATGTCTCCGATTCCATGGGAAGAGATGGGTTGGCAGTGTATGAAAGATTACTTCATGAAGGCATAATAGTGCGCCCTGTAGCGAATTACGGGATGTCAGATTTCTTGCGTGTCACGTTGGGGTTGCCAGAAGAAAACAAAAAGTTTCTGGGTGCGTTAAGAAAAGTACTAAAAGCAAGTTAAGGGTAACAAGCAAGATTATTTCTTCAGTTAGCTTCCATCAGGTGTCCGCCCTGTTTGTTAATGAAGCATTGATGAAGAAATATTACGGAATCTAAATCGGAGCAGTTTTTTGATTGAACGTCTCACTATTATAGGTGTTGGGCTAATTGGTGGCTCGCTAGCGCGAGCTCTTAAATCAGTGGGTGCCGTAAAAGAAGTTGTTGGCACGAGCCTAAGTATTCAACATTTACAACGTGCGCGTGAACTTGGGGTTATTGACCGCATTGAAATCGATATGGGCGCGGCAGTCAGTGGTGCCGATGTTGTGGTTGTGGCTGTTCCAGTAGGGGCAATGGAATCTGTGTTTGCCGACATTGCTCCATACTTGTCTGATAAAACCGTATTAACCGATGTGGGGTCGAGCAAGGCAAGCGTTGTTGACGCTGCAAAAAAAGTGTTTGGAACATTACCCGAAAATTTTGTGCCGGCTCATCCTATCGCTGGTACGGAAAAAAGCGGTGTAGAGGCTTCGTTCGCAGAATTATTTCAGCAGCGTCGTGTGATTCTTACACCAACTGAAGCAAGCAGTACTGATGCGGTTTTGAAAATTCGTACTATGTGGGAGCAGGTAGGCGCCATTGTAACGGAAACGTCTATTGCACATCACGATGAAATATTAGCAGCCACCAGCCATCTCCCCCATTTATTAGCATTTTCTTTGGTGGACACTCTGGCCACTATGGATGACAAACAGGAAATTTTTGATTACGCTGCCGGCGGTTTTCGTGATTTTACCCGAATTGCATCAAGTGATCCGAAAATGTGGCATGACATTTGTGTACATAATGGGCCGGCATTGTTAAAAATTCTAGATCGCTTTAATGCTGATCTTGATCAATTACGTAAAGCGATTGCTGAGAATGATGGCGACTACTTATTGCAGGTATTTTCCCGGGCAAAAGCTGCACGCGATCAACTAACATCAGCTTCTGATAAAACGAGTGAGAATGAATGAGCGGTAGTAACCCTAGTAAATCTGACAACTCTAATAGCTCTAATAACAACAGCAAAGTAGTTTTTAGTGTTGAACCGGGCGGAGTCTTGCACGGTAATTTACGCGTGCCAGGTGATAAGTCTATCTCCCATCGTTCTATTATGTTTGGATCACTTGCCGAGGGTATAACGGAAATTACCGGCTTTCTTGAGGGTGAAGATAGTCTGGCGACTTTGCAGGCATTTAAAGACATGGGTGTGGATATCGAAGGTCCTAATGATGGCAAAGTGATCATCAGGGGCGTGGGTATGCATGGCCTCAAAACGCCAGATGAGCCGCTGAATCTGGGTAATTCCGGCACATCAATGCGACTGTTATCAGGCTTGCTGACGGGGCAGAGGTTTAATACGGTTCTTACAGGGGATGAGTCACTCTCGGGGCGTCCCATGCGTCGGGTCACCGAACCTTTATCAGATATGGGTGCTGTGATTGGTACTACTGAAAACGGCACAGCACCTTTGAGCATTTGTGGCGACCAGGCTGTACGCGGTATTGATTACACTATGAGTGTGGCCAGTGCCCAGGTGAAATCCTGTTTGTTACTAGCTGGTTTATATGCCCAGGGTCGTACCTGTGTCACTGAGCCGGCGCCGACTCGTGACCACACCGAGCGCATGCTAACTGGTTTTGGTTACACCGTAGAACGCACGCCTCAGAAAGGTTCTAACAAGGTAAGTACCGCGTGTTTGGAAGGTGGAGGAAAACTGATCGCCACCAATGTGGAAATACCCGCAGACATTTCTTCTGCTGCGTTTTTTATGGTGGGCGCGAGTATCGCGGAAGGATCAGATATTGTTCTCGAACATGTGGGTATCAATCCCACTCGAATTGGCGTGATCAATATCCTGCAACAAATGGGCGCAGACCTGACATTAGAAAACGAACGTGAAGTTGGCGGTGAGCCGGTTGCCGATATTCGTGTGCGTTCGGCACCGTTAAAAGGTATCCGTATCCCAGAAGACCAGGTAGCACTGGCGATTGATGAATTTCCTGTACTGTTTGTTGCGGCGGCCTGTGCTGAAGGTGAAACTGTGTTGACCGGTGCGCGTGAATTACGCGTCAAGGAAAGTGACCGGATTCAGGCAATGGCCGATGGGTTGAAAATATTAGGGGTGGATGCAAAACCGACGGAAGACGGCATGATTATCCAGGGTAAGGGCAAGAATGGACTCATGGGTGGCGGTCGAGTGGAAAGCCACGGTGATCACCGGATTGCCATGGCCTTTGCCATGGCGGCGTTGAGAGCATCGGCTCCAGTTACCATTGATAATTGCGCCAATGTGGACACATCATTTCCGTATTTTGTTGAGCTTGCCCACAACGCCGGATTATCCGTTTCATCGTCAAAATCAGTTAACGATAGCCAATGACGGCGTTGGTAATCACCATTGATGGGCCCACAGCTTCTGGTAAGGGTACCATTACCCGGCGTCTTGCTCAGCGTTTAGGCTGGCATATTCTAGATAGTGGTGCACTTTATCGGCTAGTAGCACTGGCGGCCATTAAGCACAGCATAAGTTTTGACGATGCGGCATCTTTGGCGCCACTGGCGGTCAATCTGGACGTCGAATTCATAGCGGGTGAAGGTGATGCTGAAATGGCAGTGTTATTGGAAGGCGTGGACGTTACTCTGGAATTACGCGCCGAAACTACGGGCAACGGGGCTTCCAAGGTAGCCGCAGTGCCAGAAGTACGCGCTGCCCTGCTGGAGCGCCAACGAGCCTTCCAGGAGAGCCCCGGCCTGGTGGCCGATGGTCGCGATATGGGCACCGTGGTGTTTCCTGATGCTGTGGTGAAAATCTTCCTAACTGCAAGTGCTGAAGAAAGGGCCCAAAGACGCTATAACCAGTTGAAAGACAAGGGGTTAGGTGTTACGATGCGCTCCCTTTTGGATGAGATCGCTGAGCGAGATCAGCGAGATCAGCAACGTGAAACGTCGCCGCTGGTAGCAGCTGAAGATGCAGTGGTGTTGGACACCTCGGAGTTAACTATCGACGAAGTGGTCGATCACCTCTGGAATCTTTGTCAGGTACGTTTGCATTGAGTGCTTTTTGAGTAACAGCAGGGAGTAGTACCAGGCGGTTAGGCTGGCTCAGCATTAGCAGTAACTCAACGATGTTTCTCCAAAAGGTAAAAAGTAGGAAGTACAGGTGCTTCTGCAATAATTCTTGCCCGCTCTTGCTAAAAGAAAGGCATGGATTTGTACGAAGTTAAATTCATTAACCTGCTGTAAATGTTTACGTTGGCTGGATCTAAGTCACTAAACTGACAGCTTTAAACAGATGTTCCTGATATTTACTCCAGTTAGTAGTAATACAGGGAACATCAAGGAAGAAAGAAAATGAGCGAAAGCTTTGCCGAATTATTTGAAGAAAGCCTTGCCCAGACCGAAATGCGTCAGGGTGCAATCATCATGGGTAC
>JAUWVK010000052.1 GCA_030617485.1 Gammaproteobacteria bacterium | reverse complement strand
CTTGCCCGCCACCAGATCAGCATTAATATTGTATGACTGTCCATCCTGACCGACACCAATAGGTGCCACCACAGGAATAAAGTTTCCACTCACCAGCATGTTGATTACAGAGGGATCAATACTACTAACATCACCCACATGGCCAATATCAACAATTTCGGAAGCATTCATCTCGGGCGCATCATCTTCAAAAACAAGTTTGTGAGCGCGAATCATGTCGCCGTCCTTACCTGTGAGGCCCACTGCATTGCCGCCCGTCTGGTTAATGAGGTTAACAATATCCTTGTTCACCAGACCACCGAGCACCATTTCCACTACATCCATGGTTTCGCTATCAGTGACCCGCATGCCTTTGACGAACGTGCTTTCTTTACCGATACGTTCCAGCAATTTTCCGATCTGTGGCCCGCCGCCATGCACCACCACGGGATTAATACCCACGGTTTTCATTAACACGATGTCGCGTGCAAAACTGTTTTTCAGATCGTCGTCCACCATGGCATTACCACCGTATTTAATGACGATGGTTTTACCGGCAAAGCGCTGAATGTAAGGCAAAGCCTCAGTCAGCACGTGGGCAACATTCATAGCGGATTTTGCGTTAAGTGTCATGAGGCTAGTGTAGCGGGTCTTTGTCCCAGTATCACTACCTGGACAAAGCTAAAAAGGCAGTTTGGCGTCTGGAGCCTGTGTTGCTACTAACTTGCGAAAATCGGCCTGGATGCGTTCCAGCGCAGCTTCATTCGTCGCCTCGAAACGAAACACCAGACAGGGGGTGGTGTTAGAAGCCCGTACCAGACCAAACCCATCGTCGAAATCCACACGCAGCCCGTCGATGGTAGTAATTTTTGCACCGGGGAAATCTGCTGCTGCAACCAGCTTGTCTACCAGCGGGTGGTTCTCACCTTCGGCTGTGGTCAGTTGTAATTCGGGCGTGTTGATATTATCGGGAAGAGCATTAAAGATCTCATCTGCCGAGCGCCCGTCTTTGGCTATAATTTCCAACAAACGTGATGCCGTGTAAGTAGCATCGTCAAAGCCGTACCAACGTTCTTTAAAAAAGATGTGGCCACTCATTTCGCCCGCCAGTGCCGCACCGCTTTCTTTGAGTTTTGCTTTAATAAAACTGTGACCAGTTTTCCACATAGTGGCTTTACCGCCGGCCTGCTCGATAATTTTGTGCAGATTAGTGGTGCATTTAATATCATAAATAATTTCCGCACCCGGATTGCGGGACAACACGTCCTGCGCGTACAGCATCATCTGTCTGTCGGCCCAGATGACATTACCAGTGGGTGTGACTACACCTAGACGATCACCATCACCATCAAATGCCAGACCGATGTCCGCATCCTGATCAGCCAAAGCTTTAATCAGATCAACAAGATTCTCCGGCTTACTGGGATCGGGGTGATGATTGGGAAAGTTACCATCCACTTCGCAGAACAACTCACTGACCTCACAGCCCAGCTCGCGCAGCAATTGCGGCGCAACACCACCCGCCACACCATTACCGCAGTCGACAATGACTTTCATCGACCTGGCCAATGTCACATCGCTAGTAATGCGGGAAATATACTGAGTCACGACATCGGCAGAATCCTGTTTGCCAGCCTCTGTGCCGGTAGTAAGATCGCCATCTTCGATGCGCTTACGCAGGAGCTGAATATCGGGGCCAGATAAAGTAGTGCCGCCCAGCACCATTTTCAAACCGTTGTATTCTGGCGGGTTATGACTACCAGTGATCATGATGCCGGAGCCAGTGCCTAATTCGTATGCGGCGTAATACAGCACCGGTGTGGGCACCATGCCGAGGTCGGTGACATCTCGACCCGTTTCAAGCAGACCTTTGGTCAGTGCGGCAATGAGCTTAGGGCCAGAAAGTCGGCCATCACGCGCCACGTAAATATGTTGCTCACCACGAGCTTCTGCCTCAGCTCCCAGGGCGCGGCCGATCCAGTACACAGCCTCTTCTGTGAGCGTTTTATCCACGATGCCACGAATGTCGTAGGCCTTGAAAATGGTGGGGTCGAGATTAGGGGATAAACCTGAAGTGCTCATTCATACATCCTGTAATGGTGCGTTTGATTGTGTACTATAAATGCCGTGCAAAAAAATAGACGCACCCTGTTAAGAGAACGCCCATACAGGGTATCAGGTTTTACTGAGTAATTTAATGCTGACCGGTGTGGCCAAAACCTCCCTCGCCACGCTCACTTTCATCAAAACTATCCACAATCTCAAAGCTAGCCTGCACCACCGGCACAAACACCATTTGCGCAATGCGCTCACCAAGATTGACGGTGAATGTTTTATCGCCACGGTTCCAGCAGGAAACAAAAAGTTGCCCCTGATAATCGGAATCAATCAAGCCGGTGAGATTGCCCAACACAATACCGTGTTTATGACCAAGACCAGAACGCGGCAATAAAACGGCGGCCAAATTTGGATCACCAATGTGAATGGCAATACCGGTGGGAATTAAATGAGTTTCGCCGGGCTTAATTTCCAGCGCCTCATCAATGCAGGCACGCAAGTCCATGCCGGCGGAACCATCGGTAGCGTAATGTGGCAATTCAATTTCTTTACCTACGCGTTTATCAAGAATTTGTAACTGGATTTGGGTCATTTCTTATAAATCTCTGTTGTTATTTTTTTACATCGGCAGCGGTATTAACGCCTCCACCCACCATTACCGTCACCATTTTGTCCATGCGAATGCGTTTCTGGAAGGCCTTTTTTATATCATCAATAGTCACTGCCTGCACTTTGCTGTTAAACGTATCGAGATAATCCAGCGGCAAACCATAAAAACCAATCATGCCGATGTAATCGATAATTTTTTTATTACTGGAAATACGCAACGGAAAACCACCGGTAATATTTTTCTTGGAAGCATCAAGTTCTTCCGCGGTAGGCCCTTCCTTAATAAACTGACCGATGGTTTCCTGAAGCACTGTGAGTGCTTCTTCGGCAGATTCATTTTTAGTTTGCAGGCCTATAGTATAAGGACCGTTTTCACGCATCGGCATAAAATAACTGTAACTGCTGTATGCAAGCCCACGCTTTTCGCGAATCTCATTGGACAGGCGTGCAACCAAACCACTACCACCCAACATGTGATTACCCACATACAAAGCAAAATAATCAGCATCGCCACGCTTCATGCCAGGCTGACCAACAAGAATGTGTGTTTGTGTTGAGGGGTGCTCGATACGAATCGTTTTGCCCTCTTTCAAAGAAGCCACCTTCGGTAAATCAGCCGCAGGCTGGCCTTCAGGCAACAGTCCCAGCAAAGTTTCTGCCAGCAGTTCGGCGGCACTGCGATCGAGATCACCCACAATAGCCAAAACCGCATTTCGTCCTACGTAATATTTCTTGTAAAACGATTTAAGTTTGCCAATGCTAATTCCATTTATGCCTGCTTCGGTGCCTGTGGACATAAGACGATATGGATGTCCTTCGTATACAGCTCCAAAAAAAGCCTCATCGGCTTGCGAACCTGGTGACTGTTTATGGCGCTTAAGTGTCGTTAATAAACGACTACGCTCACGCTCAAAAGCTGCCTTTGGAAAATCCGGCATAGTCAGAATGGTAGTCAGTGTTGCTACCGCCTGATCATAGATTTTTTTCTCTGACAAAGTTCGCAAACTTAACGTTGCCATGTCCCTGTGAGAGCTATTACCAAAACGCGCGCCAATGGACTCAAAACGTTTAGCAATTTCATCCGTGGTTAAACCGCCTGCACCTTCTGCTAATAAACCGTTTGTGAGAATTGAGAGACCAGGGTCAGCGTCATCACGTGCGGCACCGGCATCAAAAACAATGCGCATATCAACCATGGGCAACTCGGGCGCATGAACATAATATACTCGTGCACCATTTTTCGTCGTCCAATGCTGTATGTCAGGACTGGCAAATAATGTAGCACTGAACAAACCAACAACCAGACAGAAGGTTGCGCTGATAAATAACTTAATGCGCATTATGACCTCCCATTACAGCAGCCTTTTCGCCGGATTGAGGCACCAACACGGCAACAGTTAAGTGGTCATCGACCAGATATTTTTTAGCCACCGCCTGCACTTGTTCGGGTGTTACTAATTTCAACCGATCCACATATTCATCCATTAATCGCCAATCCAAACCTACTGTTTCCAGTATTCCTATCTGCATGGCCTGATAAAAAATTGAATCTTTTTCATAAACCTTGCCAGCTACAACTTGCGCTTTAATACGATCCAGTTCTTCCTGGCTAACAAGCTCAGTTTTTATTTTTTCTAACTGTGCACGTATCGCCTTCTCCAGGTCTTCAACTGTTTTACCTTTAGCGGGTGTGCCGTCAAACAACAACAGGTCACCTAGCCGTGAATGCATATCATATCCCGCCCCCACACTGGTTGCGATTTCCTGGCCACGCACCAATTCCCGGGCAAAGCGGGCGCTTGCGCCTCCATCGAGGATACCGGCCAACATATCTATCGCGTATGGCTCCCAGTCAATCTCAGCAGTTTTAATCACTGGTACCTTGTACCCCATAATGAAATATGGGACTTGTGCTGGCGCTTTCACAGCTATGCGGCGAATTCCTTTTTGTTCAAATTCGCGCTGTGGTTTTACTTTAGGAATAGGACGCGGCTTCACCGGGCCATAATATTTTTTTGCCAGCTTAAATACGGCTTTATGATCCACGTCGCCGGCCACAACCAATGTGGCGTTATTAGGCGCATACCAGCTCGCATACCAGCCACGCATATCATCCACGTTCATGTTTTCCAGATCATCCATCCAGCCAATAACAGGATGGTGATAAGGACTGTTCACAAACGCGGTAGCGGTAAAATGCTCATGGGTCAGCGAACGCGGTTTATCATCGGTACGCATGCGACGCTCTTCCATGACAACCTTTATTTCTTTTTCAAAATCTTCAGACTTCAAGTTAAGGTTAGCCATGCGATCAGCTTCCAGCTCAAAACTGATGGGTAATCGGTTTTTTTCCAGCTGCTGAAAATAAGCTGTGTAGTCCTGGCCCGTGAACGCATTTTCACGCCCACCGTTAGCAGCAATAATCCGTGAAAATTCGTTAGCCTCCAGTTTCTGGGTACCCTTAAACATCATGTGCTCCAGGACATGGGCCACGCCAGTGCTACCACTAACTTCGTAACTTGCGCCCACCTTGTACCAAATTTGAGAAACCACCACCGGTGCCCGGTGATCTTCCTTAATAATAACTTTCAGGCCATTAGCCAGCCTATATTCATGCACATCATTAGACGATGAGATGTGGCCTTCTTTGTAATGGCCGACGGCTGTATAGGAGGACGTAGACGTACTAGTGTCCTTGCTCGGCGTATTCACGCAACCTACCAACAACACAGTCATCGTAGCAGCCAGCAACCCATTGGCCACCGGACGTGTTTTAAACGAATAAATCATAAATTTTGTTCTCAACGTGGTCTTATATTTATATAAAAAATACTTCGCGGCTGACGCAAGGTAGCCGCGAATGGTAGGATAGTCTACCCAATTACGCGACTCCGGCGAACCCGTTTATCTGGAAGCGCCCCAAATTAGCAAAAGCTCTGACAACTGACACCCATGTTTGGTTTCAAAAAAAATAAATCTGACAAACCAACAACTGCCGATATAGAAAAAAACCGTGCAGATGAATCACTTGCATCCAATACACTTGGCGCTTCCCCCGATGCTGCCCCAAACACCACCCCTAATGAGAAAAAACCCGGCCTGTTTGCTCGCCTGAAGTCCGGCCTTTCCCGCACTCGCGGTGGGCTTACCTCTGGCCTGTCAGGTCTCGTACTAGGCAAAAAGGCCATCGATGATGATGTGCTAGACGAAATAGAGACTCTGCTGCTGACCTCAGATGTCGGCGTGGAAGCAACCCAGGAAATCGTCAATGATCTCACCAAACGAATAAAACGGAATCAGCTAGCCGACGCCGACGCCCTGTTTGCAGCCCTGCACGAAGATATGACCAATATACTCGCTCCCGCCTCGGCACCGCTGGAGATAGACACTAACGCCCGGCCCTACGTGATTCTTATGGTCGGCATTAATGGTGCCGGCAAAACCACCACCATTGGCAAACTGGCGAAGAAATTTCAGCTTGAAGGCAAATCCGTAATGTTGGCTGCGGGAGATACTTTCCGCGCCGCCGCCGTGGAACAATTGCAGGAATGGGGCAAGCGCAATGATGTCACCGTAGTAGCGCAGCATGCGGGAGCCGATACTGCTTCGGTGATCTTCGATGCGGTGCAATCTGCAAAATCCAAAGGTGTCGATGTGCTTATCGCCGACACGGCCGGGCGCCTGCACACACAGTCAAACCTAATGGAAGAACTCAAAAAAGTACGCCGTGTCATCACCAAACTGGATGAAACTGCCCCCCACGAGGTGATGCTGGTGCTGGATGCCGGCATTGGTCAAAACGCCGTGGTTCAGGCAGAGCAGTTCCGCGATGCCGTGGGCGTATCCGGCATTACGCTCACCAAACTTGATGGCACCGCCAAAGGTGGCGTGATTTTCGCGGTCGCCAAACGTCTCGGCCTGCCCATTCGTTTTATTGGCGTGGGCGAGGGTATCGATGACCTGCGACCCTTTGAACCTAAAGAATTTGTGGATGCGTTGTTGGCAAGGGATGGGGAAGTTTAGTTAATGATCCAGTTTGATAACGTCAACAAACGCTACCCCGGCGGCCACGAAGCACTGTCTGGTGTCAGCTTTCATATCGAACCAGGAGAAATGGTTTTCCTCACCGGACATTCCGGTGCGGGCAAAAGTAGCTTGTTGAAATTAATCGCGCTAATTGAACGCGCCGGTCGCGGCAACGTGATCATCGACGGCCAGAACCTCAGCCGGCTCAAAAATCGCCACATTCCTGCTTTGCGTCGAAAAATAGGTGTGGTATTCCAGAATCACAACCTGCTTTTTGACCGCACGGTATACGATAACGTCGCGTTACCTTTGATCATCGCCGGGTATCATCAGAGCGAAGTTGGCCGCCGGGTGCGTGCCGCGCTAGACAAAGTTGGCCTACTGGGAAGAGAGCGGGCCATGCCCATCACACTGTCTGGTGGTGAGCAACAGCGCGTAGGCATCGCCCGTGCAGTGGTTAATCGGCCGCCTTTACTGCTAGCCGATGAGCCCACCGGTAATCTGGATCCCGAGCTTTCCAAAGAAATCATGCAGTTGTTCGAACAGTTTAATCAGGTAGGTGTTTCGGTACTCATTGCCACCCATGACCACGACCTCATTTCCCGTATGGATCATCGCCTGCTAACCCTCAAGCAGGGTCGGCTGGACCGCGATGGCTCGACTGCTGATCTCATCGGAGAAACTGTGGCTGCTACTGGAGGTGAAACATGAGCCCCCGGAAAGAAAGACGCAGAACCCCACGACCGGACAACTCCCCCGATACTGCTGTAAGACAAAGGCCTCGCGGGAGAGTAAACGCTTACTTTACCCACCACCTTTGGGTGCTGGTGTCGTCCCTGGGCGTACTGTGGCGCACGCCTTTTGCTACCTTTATGACGGCCGCAGTCATCGGCATTGCGTTGGCGCTGCCCGCAGGTCTTCATGTGCTGTTACAGAATGTGCAAAAGCTTTCCACTGGCTGGGAAGGAACGGCGCAGATGTCTCTGTTTATCAAACAGGATGTCTCCAAAAAACGCATCCAGTCCCTGGCCAAAAAACTGCGTGGCTGGGACGGTGTCGCTGAAGTTCGTTATATCTCCCGCGAGCAAGCGCTGGAAGAATTTCGCAAATTATCCGGCTTCGGTGGCGCCCTGGACTCGCTGAATGAAAACCCCTTACCAGCGGTGCTGGTAGTACGCCCCACATCTGAAGCCGCAGAACCCGCGCAAATGGAACTACTACTGGGTAAAGTGAAAAAACTAAAACCGGTGGACCTGGCACAGTTAGATATGGAATGGGTACGACGCCTAAGCGGTATTATCGAGCTTGGAAAAAGAGGCGTGCTGTTGCTTGGAAGTTTACTGTCTCTGGCCATTTTACTGGTTATCGGCAATACCATCCGCCTAACCATTCTCAGTCGCCGTGACGAGATCGTGGTCACCAAGCTCATAGGTGCCACCAATGCCTTCATTCGTCGACCCTTCCTCTATACCGGTTTCTGGTATGGACTCATGGGAGCAGTACTGGCCTGGATTCTGGTAGGTATTCTGCTGGGGCTGCTCAGTAATCCCGTAAGTCGACTGTCTTTCCTGTATAACAGCCAGTTCTCGCTGGGTGGGCTGGATCTAGAAACCACCGCTATTTTACTGGGTTCTGGCATATTCCTGGGGCTACTGGGCTCCTGGCTGGCGGTAGGCAAACATCTGCAAGCCATTGAACCTTCTTGATTTTTCCCATAAATCTTCTAAAAACACCATTTCAAAACCCCTGAATACCAGGGACCTTATATTAGGGAACTATAATTTAGTTTGGCACTCCTACTATGTGACTGCTAAACTAGACACATGAAATCATCGGGAGAACCAATGAACAAAGACCTGTCAGTTGAACTTGCCGTTCCAACCGGAAGCCTGTCGGCCTATATTTCGGCCGCCGCACAGGTTCCTATGCTCAGCGTGGAAGAAGAACGTGAGCTGGGAACACGTTTACAGCAAGAGGGTGACCTCGGTGCTGCGCGCCGGATGGTTATGTCACACCTGCGTTTCGTGATTCACGTCGCCAAAGGATACGGCGGTTATGGATTACCTCAGGCTGATCTGATTCAAGAAGGCAACATCGGACTGATGAAAGCCGTAAAACGTTTTGATCCCACCAGGAATGTGCGTCTGGTATCTTTCGCTGTGCACTGGATTCGCGCCGAGATTCATGAATACATTCTGAAAAACTGGCGCACCGTCAAGCTGGCTACCACCAAAGCTCAGCGCAAACTGTTCTTTAATCTACGCAAAAACAAAAAACGTCTTGGCTGGTTCACACAGGATGAAGTTGAAACTGTCGCCAAAGCATTAGATGTACCGGAAGCTACCGTGCGTCAGATGGAAGAACGTATGAGCGGCCAGGACACTGCCTTTGATGGTTACGATACCGACGACGACAGCGACTTTAAACCAGCACCTGCCGGTTATCTGCAAGACATGAGCATGGAGCCTGCCGCACAATTGGAAGCCGAGGATTGGGAACAACATAACAATACCCGTCTGGCTGATGCATTAAGTGATCTGGATGATCGTAGCCGCGATATCTTGCAAAGCCGCTGGTTATCAGAAAAGAAAGCAACCCTGCATGATCTCGCAGGCAAGTATGGCATTTCAGCCGAACGCATTCGTCAGCTGGAAGCCAACGCGATGAAAAAGATGAAGGGTGCTTTAGTCGCTTAACGTCTAACTAACTTCTATATCATTAAAGGCCGCTTACTATTAGATTAGTAGCGGCCTTTTTTTGGCCTCGACTGCAGGGATGCTGGAGGTAGGGCGAAGCAGGAAGCTAGAGTCGATGGATGGCCCTATGCCGTGGAGTATTGCGACCGCCATGGACGGTGGGAGGTAGAACAATGCAGGAGCAGTTGTCGAGATATATGAGAACGGCGGCCCATATTTTTAAAACCACAGCTTGTAGACATGAATGGCTGCTTTATCCTGAAAGCGGTCATTTAATATAACGTGATAAACACCCCACTCCCGATCCAAAGCTTTCATTTATTAATTTTGCTTGCTTTTCACCAAACCAGGTAACACCCGCATTCTTATAACATTTTCATGCAGTTTATATTGGTATATTATTATATGGTTATATTATGTTAGGCTAAGTGCAATTAAAATATAGATTCACATCGATAAACTATGCGCAGGAACCCTCAATGAATTCATTCATACGTACCTTCCTCTTTGTAGCGTGCACATCCTCGCTATTGGTTGCCTGTGGCGATGATAATAATGATGATGTCTCCAGTGTAGATACTGATACCCTCCTGTCGCTTGTAAGCACTGCGGAATTAACGGGCGATCCAACCACCGGTAGAACCCTGCCTTCAATTGATGACCCAATAGCACAATTGGGCAAAAAACTGTTTTTTACCAAAGG
>JAUWVK010000150.1 GCA_030617485.1 Gammaproteobacteria bacterium | reverse complement strand
GAATGTAATGCGAAATATGTCACAAAACCGATGGTCAATGGAACGAGAGAGATGATTATTTCGTTATTCATGAGTAGACTAAAAATACAGGTAAAATTTCAGTTTATCTATGCAAAGTCGATAGTTAGCTCGAATTGAATGATTAGAATTACTAGCTGGTTTGATAAGCAGCTTCGATAACTAAGCACAACATTAAGGAAGGTTAATATGAAACGTCAAATTAAACTTTATATCTTATTGGCAATATTGGGTCTGGTGATGGCTGCCCCGGCATCAGCAGATGGCTGGATCTTCGGAGTCAATACCGGGACTATGAACATTGATGATCCTGATGTCAGTGATCCCGGAAATATTGGCTTTATGGCGGGTTATGAAGTTGGTGTTGTTTTGGGTGATCTGGCCTTTGAGGGCGAAATTACCAGGACAAGATCAAATGGCGATTTATTTGGCAACGATGTGAAAATTGAAACTGAGGCACTCTATGTTGCATTACGTACTGCAGGGCCAATATATTTCAAAGGCAGAATCGGTACCCTACAGGAAAAGATTATAATCGGTTCTTACTCTGGTACTGAATCCGGAACTTCAGCTGGAATCGGTGTTGGTTTTAGTCTTGGTCTGGTGCAGCTGGAGCTAGATCTCACGCGTATTGAGACGGATGTCACTTATGTCAGTTTGGGCGTTGTTTTTTAAATTTTAAGTAGTCTTATGGATTGTTTAAAAGCTCCGGCATTGTCCGGAGTTTTTTTATTATTTATCCAAAACCTGGTTTCGAAGTATTTCAATGATGGCTTTTGCGGCATTTGATAACGTATGACTAGGATGAAAAACAAAGCCTAACTGTCGAGAAATATTGATTCCTTTTACATCCAGAGTAACTAGATCTTTGCTCAACATGGTTTCCGGTAATACAGACCAACCTAGTCCCACACTAACCATCATCTTGATGGTTTCCAGATAATTTGTCGTCATTCCCGTTTTGAGTGTCAGTCCATTCGGTTCGAAAGCTTGTTCCAGTAATTCCCGTGTATAAGTACCATGTGCGGGTAAAATAGCAGGGGTGTTAGAGAGATTCTGTAACCGCAATTTTTTAATCGTTGCTAGTGAGTGTTTTTTGTTAACTACGATGGACAGGGGGTCGGGCCAGATAGTTTCAGTTTTCAGCTCGGCTATTGGGTCTGGTGGCAAGGTGACGATGCCCAGCTCCAGTTCACCTGCTAAAACTGCTCGGCAGGCAGCTTCCGAATCCATAAAGTGCAAATCCAGTTCTACGTCCGGGTATTGAGCACTGTAATTTCTTAATACGGGAGGTAGTCGATGCAGACCAATATGATGGCTTGTGCCGATACTTAGGCGACCAGCCACTTTGCCAGAAAGATTAGTTATGAGTCGTCGGCTATCTTCTATTTCATTAAGGATGGATTTGGCACGTGGCAGTAACTCCCGTCCTGCTTCCGTCAGAAATACCCGGCGTCCGATGCGATCAAATAATGGCGTGCCGAGTTCTTCTTCCAGCGAGGCCACGCGTTTACTCACCGCAGGTTGGGTCAGGTAGAGCTGATCAGCGGCGTGAGAGAAGGACTCCAGTTCGGCGGCGGTAATAAAGGTGCGTAGTCCAGTGGTGTCCATGTCGTTCTGTCTAAAGCCTCGTCTCTGAATAATGGCGCTAGCCTAATCATTCCAAAATGGAATGTAAATGATTAAAATATAGAATTGTTGTTATTGATTGATTGGTCTAGAATTCTTCTCAATCCAAGAAAAGAATAGAGATGTAGCTGAGGAAAGAGCGATGGCCGGCAAAACCCTTTACGACAAATTGTGGGACCAGCACGTGGTGCGCACCCAGGATGACGGCACCTGCCTTCTATATATAGATAGACATCTGGTGCACGAGGTGACTTCGCCGCAGGCTTTTGAAGGCTTACGTTTGGCCGGGCGCAAGCTTTGGCGTGTGGATGCCAACCTTGCTACGCCGGACCACAATGTACCGACCACAAAAAGTGAACCGGGCGCACGGGCGAAAGGCATCACCGACCCCATTTCTCGTTTGCAGGTGGAGACTCTGGATCAAAACTGCGATGAGTTCGGTATCACTGAATTCAAGATGGATGATATTCGTCAGGGCATCGTGCATGTGATCAGTCCCGAGCAGGGTGCGACGTTGCCGGGCATGACGTTAGTGTGCGGTGATTCGCACACTTCCACTCACGGTGCATTAGGCGCGTTGGCCCACGGTATTGGTACGTCCGAAGTGGAACATGTATTGGCAACGCAATGCCTCATCCAGCGTAAATCAAAAAATATGTTGGTGAGTATCGATGGCTCTGTAGGTGCGGGTGTTACCGCCAAAGACATTGTGTTGGCGATCATCGGTGAGATCGGTACTGCCGGTGGCACGGGTTACGCTATCGAATTTGGCGGAGAAGGCATTCGTGATCTTTCCATTGAAGGCCGCATGACCGTGTGCAATATGGCGATTGAAGGTGGCGCGCGTGCGGGCATGGTGGCAGTTGATGAGAAGACCATTGAATATGTGAAAGGTCGTCCGTTCGCACCAACGGCAGAGCAGTGGGATGCGGCGGTGGCCGCGTGGTCTGATTTGCATTCGGATGACGATGCAAAATTTGACCACGTGGTGCGCATCAATGGTGCCGATATTCAGCCACAGGTTACCTGGGGTACCTCACCGGAAATGGTGGTCGCCGTGGATAGTCGCGTACCTGATCCTGCCCAGCAAAGTGATGCGGTGAAGGCCGACGGTATGCGAGCTGCCTTGGCTTACATGGGACTGGAAGCCAACACGCCGATCAGTGAGATTAAAATCGACAAAGCGTTTATTGGTTCCTGCACCAATTCACGCATTGAAGATTTACGTGCCGCGGCGGCAGTGGCCAAGGGCCGCAAGGTTGCCGACAACGTGATGTTGGCGATGGTGGTGCCGGGTTCCGGTTTGGTCAAACAGCAAGCCGAGAAAGAAGGTCTCGACAAGATATTTATCGAGGCTGGTTTTGAATGGCGTGAACCGGGTTGTTCCATGTGTCTCGCAATGAATGCTGACCGACTGGAGCCAGGTGAACGTTGTGCCTCTACCTCGAATCGAAATTTTGAAGGTCGTCAGGGTAAAGGTGGACGTACGCATTTGGTGAGTCCTGCGATGGCCGCTGCTGCAGCGATCGTTGGACATTTTGTTGATGTAAGAAAGATGGAGGGTTAAGACGATGGAGAAATTCACAACAATGACGGGTCTTGTGGCCCCCATGGATCGTTCCAATGTGGACACCGACGCGATAATTCCGAAACAGTTTCTGAAATCCATCAAGCGTTCGGGCTTTGGTCCTAACCTGTTTGATGAGTGGCGTTATCTCGATCACGGCGAACCGGGCGTGGACAACAGCGGTCGGCCTTTGAACCCGGACTTTGTATTGAATCAGTCGCGGTACAAAGGTGCCAGCGTATTATTGGCGCGTGAAAACTTCGGCTGCGGTTCCTCGCGTGAACACGCACCGTGGGCGTTGCTTGATTACGGTTTTCGCGTCATTATCGCGCCCAGTTACGCTGACATTTTTTTTAACAACTGTTTCAAAAATGGCATCATGCCCATCGTGCTGGATGCGAAGGTGGTGGACGACTTGTTTCAATCCGTGGCAGACAACGAAGGTTATCAACTCACCGTTGATCTTGAAGCGCAAACCATCACCACGCCAGAAGGCGAGAGCATAAGCTTCGACGTTGAAGAATTTCGCAAACATTGCTTGTTAAATGGTCTGGATGATATCGGGCTCACCTTGCAGCATGTGGCTGAAATAAAAGAGTATGAGAAACGACGTAGTGCAGAAGCACCCTGGTTGTTTTAACAATTGGTTTTTACGGAAAACTTTTTATAGAGAACTTTTTACAGAGAATAAAGAGCATGACTAAAAAAATAGCAGTTTTACCTGGTGATGGTATAGGCCCTGAAATCATTTCTGAAGCCGTCAAAGTTTTAGAAAGTCTGCGTAC
>JAUWVK010000008.1 GCA_030617485.1 Gammaproteobacteria bacterium | reverse complement strand
AGACATGTGCCCCACAAGCTTAAAAAAGCCAGAAAAAAAGGCGGCCTCTTTCAAAGAATAAAAAGACAATCTCAAGATAACAGGCAGGAAAGATACAAGCCTGGCGATAGACATGAATCCAGAGATAGACATGAGTCCAGAGATAGACGCGACGGAGGACTTTTCCAGAAAATAAAAAAACAGTCTCAAGAGAGTAGCCAGGAAAGACGTGATTCTAGAGAAAGGCATGACCCCATAGAGAGACATGAATCCAAAGACAAGCATGAATCTAGCGACAGACGCAGTGGCGGACTCTTTCAAAAAATAAAAAAACAATCGCAGGAGAAAAGCCAGAAAAAACAGGAAAATAAAAAGAAAGATAAGAATCGGAAAAAATCCAAAAAGGACAACAAAAAGGACAAAAAGAAATATGATAAAGATGACGATCATGATGATGACCGTAACAATAATCGCCATGAGAGACGAGACGAGCATAGGAATGGTTACCGGAACTAACCTATGTTGTCTACATACGGGGCACGGGAATAAGTCGTTGCATACTTAACCCGGCCCCTATCTTAACAATTCCGTATCTCCATGCGAGTAAGCCGGCGAGCAGCAACATAATATCCTTAAATTATTACTGCCCGTATTTTTAATGCAATGCGGTGTTCCCGGCGGGATGCAAATAGTATCGCCCACAGCCACATCAAACTGATTTTCACCCAGGGTCATCAACCCTTTACCTGATGTAATGTGATACAGCTCTTCTGTTAACGTATGTTTGTGTAATGTCGTGACTTCACCAACAGGCACCGTAGCTTCCGCCAGACTCTGGTTTTTCACGTTATGGCTTTCAGCACCGTTTTTGTCAGGGTGCATTAATTCACGAATAATAGATTTATCCTTAGTGATAAATTGTTCGATTTTGTTGTATCTTGTTTTCATCAGACCGCACTTACTCACTCTGAAGTGGCTAGCACAAAATACATTTGATGATCATCCAACAGAAAAATCACGCGGCGGAATTATATCAGTTGGCTGACAGGAAACATTACTGACCTCAGCATTAGCGGGCCCCTGAGACAACCACGCACAGAAGTCATCTACCTGCCCCTTCGTACCACAGGCCAGCACTTCAAGACGTCCATCTGACGAATTACGGGCATAACCAGTGATGCCTAACTGTTCTGCTTTGTGCCGCGCAGATGCCCTGAAGAAAACTCCCTGTACTCGACCTGAAACGTAGCACTGCATACATATCATTATTAAAATCTCACTTCAGCTGATTGCCCAGCCCGGTATGTTTTATCACCGACCTCAAACGACACATCAACAACATACTGATCTGATGTCCCCTGTTTTGGACTCAGCGAAATATGGCTAATGTTTCCCTGATGAATTTTTTTTCCGATCACAACCTGAGCCTTATTCCCGATTCGTAAGCTCGATAAATCATCACCAGAAACCTGAGCACGTGCAACCATAGTCTTTGCATCTACCAACACAACAAGTGGCTCCGCCTGTAGTTCGCTGATAATCGTCTGCCCTATTTCGACATTGCGCTGTGTCACCCAGGCTGAAAAAGGAGCGCGAACAGTACTGTACTGCAAATCCATTTCCGCTTTCGCCAGGGCTGCCAGAGCTGACTGGTACTGAGCCTCGCCTTCATCGCGTTGTATATTAGCTAACTGGAGCTCATGCTCAGAAATCAAAGTACGATCATACAACTCCTGGGTTCTCTCCAGTTCACGCATGGACTCATCTCGGTTATTTTTAGCGCTTGTCAATTTTGCTTGCGATGCATTGACTTCAGCACGTCTGGCACGATCATCCAGCCTCAATAAAACCCGCCCCTTGTCTACGCGCGCACCCACTTGTGCATTAACTTCCACCACCACACCCGAAACAGGCGTACTCAAAGGGACTGTTCTTTGCCATTGCAATACTGCATCTGACTGATCAGCCAATAAAAATGATGAAAATACTATGCTGGCTGTTATCACAAGAAACAGAACCAACGGTTTTATATTCATGGTGTAATCTCCTGCCCAAAAGGTGAATTTAGATTTTCACCGCTAGACACCGTTTGACCCAAAAGCGCTTCGATACGCGCCCATGTTAATGCAAGCTTAAATTTATTTCTCATTTGATCCAGGTGCGCTTCGTGCGAGCGAATCATGGCATCTCCGAAGTCTGTCTTCACTTCCAGTTGATATAAGGCACGACTACGATCTAAATATAAATCACGAAAATCCATAGCGGCTTCAACCCTGTCACCTTCAATCTTGAGAGTTCTTAAATCACTCCATGATTCCAGAACATCCTGCCGAACCTGTCGGCGCTCCTGTTCCAGTTCGGCTCTCACCTTAAGAAGCCTGGCTCGCCCATCTGCAACAGCCGCCTTTGTTTTCCCGCTAGTTGGTAAGGGCATGTTGAGACTTACTCCGGCTCGCCAGTTATCATACCCACCGGACTCCCGAGTGTAAGCAGACACCTCTACTTCACTTGTTAAAACAGGATTAGCAATATCACGTGCGGATACCAATTGTTTTTGCTTGCTGATCACTTTCGCTTGCAGTGCGCGCAATAAAGGGTTTTGCTTCTCAGACACAGACAGCCAGACGTCAACACTTTCAGGGACCTCGCGATTATTTCCAAGTAAATCTGGCACATGTAGGTCAGAGGGTAAGTCTTCAGGCCTGTTAAGCGCATTAGCTAAATTAGCACGGGTTGTTCGTTGCAATGCGCGACTTCGATGTAATCGTGTACGTGATACCTGATAGCTACTCCGTGCTTCCAGCAAGTCGATATCTGACACCATACCTAATTCATTTCGGTTTTCTGCCCGATCTGCATACACAAAAGTTATTTTCACATCTTCTTCATTACGGCCATTGTGAAAATCAGCCAACAACACATCAAAATAGGCTGCCATGATGGTTAGGCGGTGTTGGTTCAGAGCATATTGATAATAATTTTCACGGCCCACGATACCTGCTTCTGCCGCTTCCTTGAGAGCCTTTGTATAACCAAAATCATACAACCGTTTTTTGACAAACAGACTTAAACGATGATCATCCTGCGATTGATCAAAAGCAATATCGGGGGGATCTATCCAACGCAGACGAGCAGAAATATTACTTTCTACACTGGTGTTAGTGTCAATTAGTGATTTTTCGGCTTTGGCCTTTTCTATGGAAGCCACAACCACCTGTAACTCCGGGTGATCAACAGAGGCCTGATTCAATGCATACTCAAGCGTTAGCGTTTCTGGCCATGGTTCTGTTTTTGTTAATAGCGGATCACCTTCACACAGTGCAAGCGAAGGAAAAGCTCCGCAAGCAAGGAAAAATAAACAAAATTTCCCTCCCCATGGCAAACTCATCTAGCTTGCCTGGCGGCCTTTTTCTTTTGCCGTTTATATTTTGTGAAACGTAATTTCTTATAAAACTCACCGACGACATATTCCCCGAGCCACATAAATTCCTGCACGCCAGAAGTTGGTCCCGTATAACGCACCACAGGTTTTCCTTCCAGGTCATAAAACATAAATACCGGTGTTGCACGCACCCGATTAACTTTTTCTGAAAAAACATTTTGATTAATGACTCTACCATCAAAATCGACCATCTCTACATCACCTTCAACATCAACACTGAAAATAAGGAAATTTTCGCGGAAATAATCTTGCACTTCAGGCTGATTCAGCACGGTTCGTTTCATACGATGACAAAATGGGCAAATATCGATCTCAAAAAATAGTAAAATTCCTTTCTTTCCCTCTTCGCGAGCCTTAACCAACTCTTCCTGAAAATTACCCCAGGTTTCGTTAAAAAAATGGGTCGAGGGATCGCGGCCAACCGAGGCTATTGACGCCTGGCTAAATAAGATAAGGGCAAAAAAAACAAGGAATGAGAAATGAGATTTACGCATAAGTATGCATTTGCAACGGAAAATGAATTTTCCTGTTCCGAATAAAACCTTATTCTGATGTTTGCTGGCTAATGAATTCAGCAATCAATTTTGCCGTTACCGGCCCCACCTGACGGGCAACAATCTCACCTTCTGGCGACACAAGATACGTTGTAGGCAAACCCGGGATAACTCCTAGCGCTGAAGATGCACCAGGCTTGGTGCGCAACACTGGGTAATTCATAAAGTATTCTTCACTAAACCGCTTAAGGCCTTCAATACCGATATCTTCAAAGTTAACGCCAATAACAACAGCATCCTTATCTTTATGATCTTCATGAAAATCAACCAGCTCGGGTATCTCCGTCAAACACGGTGGACACCAGGTCGCCCAATAATTAACGACCACCCATTTGCCTCGATAATCCGATAATTTATGCTGCTTATTTTCCATATCCGGCAGAGTGAAATCAGCAGGTTCTGCCTGAACACTGGAACCAAATGCCATAAAGGAGGCAAACATAATCCCAATGAACAATTGATAAGAATGTAAGCGATAAAACTTAGAAATATATTTCATAGATTTAGCCCTACTCAACCCTAAATGTGCTGGATACCACTCGTTATGACATTCCTATGAGCACGGGGTTTCAAAATAATAGCGGTTATTCGTCAACCATCTCGCCAGCCGACTTAATAATGCCATAGTTTATAGCCATTAGGGTTAAATCGGCATCGCTACCGACGCCTAATTTTTCATATAATCGGTGGCGATAGGTACTGATGGTTTTTGGACTCAGGCTCAAATTATCGGATATATCCTGTGTCCGTTGGCCCTGTGTCAGCATCAACATAACCTGCATTTCTCGTGGAGAGAGACCATCAAAGGGAGATGCTCGACCACCCGGAACCATGTTCAGGGCCAGTTTTTGAGCCACATCTGCATCAATGTATCGTTCACCAGAATGGACAGTCTTGATCGCGAGCAATATCTCTTCCACTGCACAACCTTTCGTAAGATAACCTTTGGCACCCGCTTCCATCATACGGCTAGGAAAAGGCTCTTCGGCATGTACTGATAACACAATGATATTAAGTCCAGCACCTGATTTAACCAGCTCACGGGTTGCTTCCAATCCACCAATACCTGGCATGCTGACATCCATCAGCAATACATCAGGCTTAGACTCACGGGCTATGACCAGGGCTTCTTCACCACTGGCAGCTTCGGCAACCACAATAATACCCGGCGCATCATTGAGTATTCGGGTAATACCCGTACGTACCAGTTCGTGATCATCGACAACCATTACTCTGATCATGTAAATCCTTTAGGACACCATCCAGTAAAACGAAAAAACCCAACTGAGGGTTACTCCTACACTTGTGTAGGAAAAAGACTACATGATTAAAGCAGAAAGGTACAACCGATTGTAAACTATGGACTTATTTCGTTAGGGCAAGCTCTGCTTCATGGAGACGTTCTCGAGTGCCCACATCAACCCACAATCCGCTATATAACTCTCCACTAACCTGATTCTGATCCATTGCATGTCGCAACAGTGGTGCCAGCGGGAAAGTATCTTTCTGGATATCCGAAAATAGTCGGGAATGATATACGCCGATGCCGCTGAAGGTGTATTTGGTATTGCCGGTATTCTTGACCAGACCCTCTTCGAGGGAAAAATCCCCTTCAGGGTGAAAAGCTGGATTTGGCACCAGCACTAGATGTGCCAGGTTATCGTGCGAAGAGTTATCGGGCAATTTTTGCCGTTCAGGTAACAGATTGCTGAAATCAAAATCCGTCACCACATCGCCGTTAACAACCAGAAAATGCTTATCTTCATTTCCTTCCGTTAAAAAAGGCAGAGCACGTAAAATACCGCCCCCGGTCTCAAGCCCCTTTTCCCCTTCCGGTGAATACGTAATAGTTGCACCAAAGCGTGAGCCATCACCCAAAGTTGTTTCGATTTTTTCACCCAACCAGGCATGATTAATCACCAGCTCGGTAAAACCTGCTGTGACTAATGCTTCAATATGCCTTTGAATGAGCGGCTTCCCAGCAACCTTTAATAACGGCTTGGGTAGTTCGTCAGTGAGCGGCCGCATACGCTCACCTCGCCCAGCTGCCAGAATCATCGCTTTCATACAAGCTGTCCAGGCTTGACAACAACATAGCGAAGAGGATTAATCATTCAGCGTTTCCAACAGGACATGCAAAGGTGCCAATTCTTCATAACGAGCGCAAACATCAGACACGTAGCTCAGAGTACGAGGAATATCATCAAGATAACCGTCTTTACCATCGCGTAAACATAACCGTGAAAAAATACCGCTGGCCTTTAAATGTCGCTGCACACCCATCCAGTCAAACCAGCGTAAAAGAACATCATCAGTGTGATCGGCAGTTAATTTAAAAATGCCCGCGTCTGCCGCGCGGTGCAAATAAGCCAACGCCCACTGTTCTACCTGTTCTCGCGGCCACTCGATATAACAATCCCGCAACAGGGATACCAGATCGTAAGTGACCGAACCAACCACAGCATCCTGAAAGTCCAGAATGCCTGGATTGTTCTCTGGGGTGACCATAAGATTGCGTGAGTGATAATCTCGATGCACAAACACCTGGGGTTGCGCTAACGCTGACTCAGCTAGCAATTGAAAGATAGAGTCCAGCTGCTCTTGCTGCTGGACCGTTAATAATAAATTAAGATTGCGTCGTAAATACCATTCACGAAATAATTCCATTTCCCGCTTCAGCAAAACGAGATCATACTCAGGTAGAGTATTACCTTCCACAGACACATCACGCTGCATTGTTAACAAAGCATCCAACGCATCGGCATAAAGCATTTTGACTGTTTGATCGTTTAAAGCATCCAGATACGGTTGGTTCCCAAGATCAGTAAGCAATAAAAAACCCTGACTAAGATCTGTCTCAATTACCCTGGGCACATTCACGCCAACATCTGCCAACAATCTGGATATAGTGATAAACGGCTCGGAATCTTCTTTATCAGGCGGGGCATCCATAACAATCAGGCTGTCGCCGTAATCATTCATCATGGATTCAGGGCTATCTATGCGAAAGTAGCGCCGAAAACTGGCATCAGCAGATGCGGGAGCGATTTTGATCGCCTCCTCACCCGTAATTTTTTTTAACCACTGTGTCAGTAATTCAAGTCGTTGGGGCATGCGCCCTCTCCATCATGTTGCAAATAACCAATCGAAACATGATGGGATAAGGGACGCAAGCAAGATCGTACTTTTTGTTAGAACTTTATTATTTAAAATCTTAGCTTAGAACTTTGAACTCAAGCCTACGCTCGCCACGCTACGATCATAACTTTCCGCGGCTACACTGGAATCATTGTTCGTGACCGTATAGGCCATTTCCAACCTTAAGTTTTTATCCAGCTTTTTACTCAGGCGTGCAGAGATCCGGGTTTGGGTGTCGTCACGGCTTTCACTGACATTGCCAACAAGGATGTTATTTTCACTGTATAAGCTGGTTCGGTAACGACCATCCAGGCGTAGCGCCCATGAATCACTTAAAGCCCACCAACCGGTAACACGTACTGTATGGCGAGTTGGCGAGTAACTCTTAAACAGGTAAGTTACCCCGGCAGGGCTCTCAAAATCCTCGCGATTATTCAGCTCTAGCTGGTAATAAACTCGATATCGATCCTCACCCGAACGAATCTGATTTCCCAATCGAAGTTGCTGACGCCATCCTTCCAGGTATTCATTGCCGGGGTCAGTAGCAGTGACAGCTTCGGTAGCAGTAATTTGACTGACTCTATAGCGCAAGCGCAATTGGTTATTTTTTGACAGCGATTTACGGCTACGCACCTCTGCGCTCAAAATTCGTTGATATTGCGAGCCTCCCAGGTAAGTCTCATCCCAGAAACCACCGTAACGCATTTTCCAGGATCCCAAACGGTCATAATACGCCGCACCCAGACCGAACTGAGTGTAATTACAAGTTGTTTGCGTATTGTAATTCTGCAAGTAACCTTTCAGGAAAAGGCGAACACCATTAATTTTACCGCCTTTCAACCATTTTGCCCCATAAGCAGATAAGACCATAGATGAATCACTGTTGCTGGTCACCAGATCATCATTTTCCAATGTCACGTTGCTGTCAGATATCAACGACGCTGATAACAAACCCGTCCAGTTTTTGTTTGCCGCTGACATTTTTTTAGGTGCTGCGCCCAGTCTTTTCAAAGCCTCCCGCGCCAAAATTTTCACCTTATCGCTCTTCCCTATACGGAACGAACGCTGGAACCACGCAATGGCTGCCGCCTTATCCTTTTCCTTATTGGCAACCAGACCCAGATTGTAATAAGCAAGTTGCTTATACCTGTCAACCTCAGACAAAAGAGTGAAAACTTTTTTAGCTTTTTTATATGACCCAATTTTGTAATAAGCCACGCCAAGATTATATTGAAGCGCCGAATTATCCAGCCCGGCTTTTTTAGCTTTCTGGAATTGCTCAAGAGCTGCACGATAATCACCCGACTCGGCCGCCTTAACCCCTTGATTGAAGTAATCTTGGCCGGATTGTGCAAAAATAAATGGGGAAAACATGAGCATAATGCTCAGAAATAAACTGGTAAAACCGACTTTAAATTTTTTGTACGACATAAATATTCCTCTAAGCACCTGGAGGGCAAACATCTTTTCGACAGTCGTTTAATGGGGGCAAACCGAAAAAATACAACTTGAGATAAAATAAAAATCCCTCCCTTATACTCTAAGGGAGGGACCTACTTCCACCACCTACATTTAGTACAACTACATTATATGCCTGAAGTATTATGTGCCTGAAGTTGAACTCTCTTCTGACACACCATCTTCATGGTCTTCTGTACCTTCGTCATGATCTTCCTTGTCATCATCATGATCTTCCTTGTCATCGTCATGATCTTCCCGGTCTTCTTCATGATCTTCATTAGCATCATCATTAGAGTGATGCTCACCTTCATTTTCATGCCCATCATCTTCAGCATGTTCACGTGCGGAGTCAGAAGCAGAATCAGGCAGGCTGAGTTCATGCTCCACTTCATTAGCATCATCATCAGACTCCATCATTCGAATGGTAACTTCCAGGTCATCCAGATCATCAGCAGCGGCAATACCCGTCATCAGAAACAGGGAAAAACTGGTAATTATCAGCAATTTAATCATTTTCATTACTTCTACTCCTCTTTACGTACAACCTAAATTTACAAACTAATTCAGTTTCAGTTCAAAAAAATTACACAATTCGCAATTCTGTTTCGGTACTGCCTGATAAGCCTGGTGCATCATTAGCAACACCAACAGCCAGATTTACCTTGAGAATTTTCACTTTACCCATGTATTCAATATGCGCCACCAGTTGCCCACCCACTGCACTGGTTGCCACACTTGTTGCAATAATGGGTAAACGAAGTGTGTTATCACCTTTGGCCAAATTGGTTTTCCAGGTCAGCTCACGCTGCCCCTCATAACCAACCAGAGCAACATTTTCGGGCATCTGCAGGGTGATAGTGGCGCCCTTCAAATCTTCTGCAGAGAAAAATGCCAGTTTGATATCACGCTGTTCATTTAGAGCAATGGAGAATTCGGGAATACGATTATCCGCATTAGTTTCAACATCAGTAACTGCCTCGACCTTCGCCATTTCGCTGTTGCCATTAGTACCCGGCATTTGTTCTGGAAAGACACCCACCACCACCCATAAGGCCAGCGCTGCTACTGCCGCACTACCAAATCCCACCATAAAACCACGACGGTGATGGTGACCAACATTATGCCCCACAGTCTCAGATTCCGCAGCAATACGCAGGGCACGTATGGAAAAACCCTCTGATGGCCCAACAACCGGCATAGCTTTAAGGGACATCAGAAAATCATTATGTGCATCTACTTCCATGGTGCACTCTGAACAGGATGCCAGGTGTGCATCAAAATCAGCCACCACCTCAGGGCTCAAGTCAGCCCTGCAGTATTCGTCAATAGTGTTTTGGAAGTCTGTGCAATTGATCATTTTTTACTCTCTTGCTCAGTAACACGGCTGGCCACTGAAAAAGGTTCCCTCTTATATCAACTTCCGGTTTCAAACGGGGAAATTTAACACAAGCGGGTTTCAGAGAGTGAAGCTTAGGATGGATAGTTAAAGCTGATTTTAGGAGTCGCTAGCCAACATATCTCGCATTCTGGCCCGGGCCCGATGAATGCGAGATTTAAGCGTCCCCACAGGTACATCCAGCATGGATTCCAACTCAACCAGCCGGTATCCCTCAATATCATGTAAGGTCAGCAATACCCTGTGATCTTCCGATAATCGATTAAATGCTGCCTGAATCTCGTTTATTCGTTGATCCTCAGCCAGCGTCATATCTGGCGTAAAATCGTCAGATACCGTAGTTTCATAAAATGCTGTTTCATCATCAATGAGCTCCAATGGTGATCGAGCTTTTTTCCGATAACCGTCCACAAACATGCGGTATAGCGAGGTCGTCATCCAGGGTCGTAATTTCTCCACTTTTTCCAGTTCATCCCGTTTGGGATAGAGCTTGATAAGCAGGTCCTGAACCAAATCTTCGGCATCTTCCTGATTACCGCAAAAACGGAATGCCAGACGATACAGGTAATTAATGTGGGGGTGGACCAGCGCCTCAAATGTTGAAGCAGGCCCCTTGCCTGGAAATGGGAGGGTTTTCATAACAACTTCAATAATAACAACAAAAGATTACAGAGGCCTTTGGATAATTGTTCTCCTGAATAATCATGCCAATGAACAGCAGAAAAGAAAACAGCAGAAAAATCATTTTGATGGTTTAATCTGAGTAGACGCCAAACAGGCATGAAAAGTTCCGCATCACGCTCAATGCCCAGGCAAAAAAGTCTGGAAATAGCCCAATAGCTCCAACTAATAACCTCGCCAGCTCTACCCGATTTAGCCTTGTAAGGTTGGCATTAAACTAAACTTGGCGCTAGAGTGTATGTAATTCATACATCATGAGAATGCATCACATGTTCGACCATCAAGATACATTAGAAGAACTCAACAAAAATCTCCCGTTGGGCGAAAAGCTTAAAAGCGTACACGGCACAATTCAAAAGCAATTCAGCTTTGTCGACAGAATCGCGGTCGCTATTTACGACCATAAAACCGACATGCTAAAAACCTATGTACACAGTAGCGGCAACGATGAACAACCTCTCACACACTACCAGTCGCCATTAGCAAATGCCTCCTCATTAATGGAGATTATTGAACAGCGTAAACCACGCGTAGTGAATGACCTTACTATATTCGCCGAGGGAACACAGAAGCACACACAAAAATTAAACAAACAAGGCTATGCATCCAGCTATACCATGCCCATGTTTGTCAACGATATATTTTTTGGTTTTGTTTTTTTCAACTCAAACCAAAAAAATGTATTTACCGATGATGCGCTGCACTATTTCGACCTGATTGGTCACCTTATCTCGCTGTTAATCATCAACGAACAAACTTCTGTGCGCACCATGCTTGCCACTGTTAAGACGGCACATGATATAACCCATCATCGTGACACCGAAACCGGTGCACACATTGATCGCATGTCGCGTTATTCACGCTTAATCGCTGTGCATATTGCCGACAACCATGACCTGGACGATGAATACATCGAAAATGTATTTCTGTTTTCACCCCTTCACGACTTAGGGAAAATTGCCATCGCAGATAATATCCTGCAAAAACCCGGCAAACTTTCAGAAGCCGAATCAACCGTCATGAAAACTCACGCCCATAAAGGCCGAGAGATTATCGATAGCATGCTGCAGGATCACGGCCTGGATAGTTTTGAAAACATCAATATCCTGCGCAACATCGCTGAATACCATCACGAGGCGGTCAATGGCACAGGTTACCCTAACGGGATATCTGGCGATGCAATCCCACTGGAAGCGCGCATTGTTGCAGTTGCTGATGTCTTTGATGCACTCACCAGTAAACGCCCCTACAAAGAAGCCTGGAGCAACCATGATTCCTACGCCATGCTGCAAAGACTCGCGGGAGGACAACTGGACAGAGAATGTGTTGACGCCCTTATCGCTAACAAAGAACAGGTGGAAACCATCCAGCGAGAATTTTCAGAAGACAGGTTCGGTTAATCGTTGCACTCTCCATCTTCATTCAAAGATCGTCCTGTACTCATTACCGGCTGCTCAAGCGGCATTGGCTATTGTGTGGCCCACGGCTTGCGCAAACGAGGCTATAACGTAATCGCTAGCGCAAGAAACCCTGACGATGTTAGAAAACTATGTCAGGAAGGCTTGCAATGTATTCAACTTGATCTGGATGATAGCGCCTCAATAGATAATGCTATAGCCGAAACCTTACAATTGGGCAACGGATCAATTTACGCTTTGTTTAACAACGCATCATATGGACAACCAGGCGCTGTAGAAGATCTCAGCAGAGATGTATTACGTCAGCAGTTTGAAACCAATTTTTTTGGTACCGTTGAATTAACCAATAAAATCCTGCCCATCATGCGCAAACAGGGGTTCGGTCGAATTATTCAAAATAGTTCTGTGCTTGGGTTAATCACCCTGTGTTACCGCGGCGCTTACAATGCCAGCAAATTTGCCCTGGAGGGACTCACGGATACGCTACGTCAGGAGCTGGCCGATACTGATATTCATGTCTCCCTGATAGAGCCTGGCCCAGTCAAAAGCCGCTTTCGCGCTAACGCCTTTGAAGCGTATAAAAAAAATATCGACGCCGAACACAGCGCCCATCGAGATATTTATCGGAAAATCGAACAACGGTTACAAAAACAAGGTGATACAGCGCCCTTCACTCTTCCTCCTGAAGCTGTACTCAAAAAAGTTACCCATGCGCTTGAATCCAGCCGACCAAAACCACGTTATTACGTTACTGTGCCTACATATTTATTTGGGATTTTAAAAAGGATTTTAAGCACAAGATTTTTGGATAAAATATTATTAAGTGTTTCCCGCGGCGAACATCGCTAAGCTAACTTCGCCAGGCAATATCTGCAACAAGTTAATCGCCCTGCACTGTCACCACCAAACGACGCTGATGACCATGAGTTCGGTTCTCACACACAAAAATTCCCTGCCAGGTTCCCAGAGCACAAACACCGTCACGAACCGGAATCGTTAAGTCACTGTGCGTCAAAATGGTACGAAGATGGGCCGACATGTCATCCGGACCCTCATCCTGGTGTTTAAACATGGGGTCACCATCAGGAATCAGCTTTGCCAGAAAAGTCTCCAAATCCTGGCGCACGGTTGGATCCGCATTCTCACACAACATCAACGACGCGCTGGTATGGGACAAAAAAACATGGCATAAGCCGACATCGACACCACTTGCTGCCACCACTCGCTGCACTTCTTCAGTAACATTATAACTTCCACGCCCATTGGTGATGATTTGCAATTCATCTTGCGAATACATACAACCCCTCCCAATATTTTTCACCAACGTTAAAGTATAAAAGGGAGAATACCCAGAGTCTCAACACGTCCCAACACTTAAACTTTTTCAATCATACTTAGTTTCGCTTCTTAAGCGTTATATTTACATGTAATGTAGACTTTCTCTCGCTCCCCATTTTTGGAAGGCCCTAATATACAGGAGACCATAATCTTAAAATAATTAAAATCTAGCAGAAAAATGCAACCTTGTTGCTTCACGGTCATACATTAAGCCAACGTAAGTGTCTTCCTCCAGCCCCATAAATGCATCATGAATAAAGCTGCTGAAAAAATTTGCCAATGCCGCACCTGCCAAAACATCCGATGGATAATGCGCTTTTGCCTCAACACGCGCCCATGCAGTACCTGCCGCCAGACTTTTAAAGCTAATACGCATAGCTCTTTTGGCTTTACTCGAAAACCGCAAAGCATTCACATTACGTGAAGCTAACGTAGACAACATATGGGACTGGGAACTATGGCCGGAAGGAAAACTATAATTATCTACTCCATTGGGACGAGTACGGTTAGTCCCTTCTTTCAGTATAGTCGTCGCCTCACTCACCAGATGCGCTGCTGATCCTTGCACTAATAAAGCTTTAAACTTGCTTGTTAACCAATCTTCCGCATTATCACCCGATGGTGTTACTAACGCGGTAACAGCAAAAGATACCTCCAGTGCATCACGCAACTCATTACTGGTATTTGTCGCCGTATTTTGCGAACCAAAAATCGGCGTCTCGCGCGACGCCCAGTCTGAAATTTTTGTGTCCAGATCACCAACAGAAACTACCAATACACCAGCTAGTGGTACCCAGGTTTCTGGGTCACGCGCAGCTTTCACCGCAGAAATTTTGAGGCGTTCCCAGGTTGGGATAGAAACATCCTCACCCCAACCGCGCCCCGTTGACATCGTACCGCAGCCAGCTAGTAGCACGATCAATAGAGAGACGACAATGAATTTTATCGCATCAATCATTTTCATGTTTTATGTGAGGAAGATGCACAATCCGTTGCATTTCTTTTAATTGCCAACGATACATTGATGAGCTCAGCGCTTGTTGGCTCGCCCCGTGAGTACACCGGACCACATGGGCGGATCACTGTGCGTCCACATCTGACCATACTGCATATTCATTGCCATTGGGATCACCAAAGTGAAATCGACGGCCACCCGGAAATGAAAATATAGACTTTATGACAGAACCACCTGCATTCTCGATTTTTGCCTGAGTTTGCTCCAGTTTTTTGCTGTAGAACACAAGCAGCGCGCTGCCATTGTCTGTCGATATTGATAAATTAGATTTGAAAAACCCGCCGTCCAGCCCTTCATCTGAGAAGGCAGCATATTCAGGACCGTAGTCCACAAACGACCATCCAAAAACATCTGAGAAAAAACTCTTCGCAGCCCCAATATCTTTTGCCGGAAATTCAACGTAATTTATTTTTTCGTGTTCCTTCATTATTTGTTATCCAATTTATGCTGTAGCCATACATCCCGATTCATTTATCACTCTATTGGTCGATGCCGGATATTTAACCAGCCACTGACCCGATCGGATTGGACGCTCCACCAGGTTACCGCCGCAATTAGGGCATTGGTTTTTCAGGATAGTTTTCGAGCAATCCTTACAAAATGTACATTCAATTGAACAGATTACAGCTTCTGTTGACTCAGGCGGAAGATCTTTATCACAGCATTCGCAATTGGGCTTTATCTCTAGCATTGTGGCTTCCTCTCCTTAGGATGCATAACGACGAACCTCCACTTGTAATCATTCACAGCTAAACGAAAAATTAGCACATAATCCTGTTACCGGTAAAAATTAAAAAACGGGCGACTAACTGGCTATTATCAGTCAAGGGCGAAGCCTATAAATCTGGCACAAATCCTCGCGGTAACGGGAAAAACCCACCACCTACCGGTCAGGAAAAACTCAGCAAAGATGCGTTTGAACTAGGAATAGCCTGGGTGAAACTGCCCAAACAACAGCGGGATGCCCTGGAGAAGGTTATCGAACAGCTGGGGGCGCAGGCGAAGTAGCGAACTAAAAGACAATCTTCACACCAGTCGCTATGGGCGTCCTCGGCAATTGCTCCTGCATCGCCTAAAAGCGCCTACTTTTGGTGCTCTAACTCCTGCATGACCACCAGGGATGGTGGAAATGCAAGAGGATTGTCTGGAACAATCCTTGCCCCTGCAGTCGTGGGCAAAAAAAAGCCGCTGTCCGGGGAGGAATAGCGGCTGGGGTTCAAACAAATAGGGGGTTTGTTTGGAAGTGCGTTAAATTTAGCAACACTTCTTATTCATTGGAAATGATATATTCCTATATATCTATCATTTTTTGTTATATAGGGATTCCTCCAATCTTCTACTTTGGCTGCTGGTTCAAACAACAGGCTTAATGACAATGGCCTCACGATTTGTCCTTGTATCTGCGCAACCACTCACTGAACTTTTCTAGCACACCTTCAATACGCCCCCAAAACCATTCCTGCCAACGGTGATACAACGAACGCGAACGCCAATTCTGCAATAAACATTCCGTACATTCCTGAAAGTCATTTTCAAATAGCTCACGGACATCACGGGTAAAGCGGCTGTCCTCAATTTCCTGGTTACCTTCCAGATTCCAGCGCAGATTCCACCGGTCTACATTACTTGAGCCGAGAGAGACCCAGTCATCACACAGCAACACCTTGGCATGCATAAATCGTGGCTGGTATTCATAAATGCGCACACCGGCACGCAACAAGGGGTAGAAGTGTCGGCGTCCTGCATAACGTACAGAGGGATGGTCCGTTTCTGGGCCAGGCACCAGCAACCTGACATCCACACCCCGACGCGCCGCTATCCGTAAGGCGCGCAAAAGACGACCCAAAGGCACAAAATAGGCGGTCATCATCCACACATGATGCTCCGCACTTAATACCCGTTTCACAAAAGCGCGCTGTATTTCCGACCGACCAAAATATCGCCCAGCGGCAACACGACCTGCCTGCCCTGATGACTTTTCGTTAAGAGAAATATCATCGGGTGATATCTCCTTATTTGAAAACAGATCAACAGTTACTGAAGTCTGCTTTCGTACCCATGTATTCCAGTTGCTCTGAAAAACTGCAAGCCAGTCATCGACAACCAGGCCTTCTACCTTCACCGCCACATCGTGCCAGTAATTTTCTGGAATCTGGGTATTATCAAAGTTATCAGTGATTCCCATTCCGCCCACGAAAGCAACATGGTCATCCACCACTAATAATTTCCGATGGTCACGCAGCATGCTACGGTGCCATCCCCAAACAAGAACAGGATTCCAGAAACCGATAGGGTTGTAATACACGGTGTGAACCCCTGCATCATCAAGCCGGAACCTGTCTTTCTGCTCAAAACCACGTGCACCGTAATCATCAAGCAATAAATAGACATTTACTTCTCGTTTGACCGCTGCAGCCAAAGCCTCAATAAACAAATCGGCTACCGAGCCCGATTCAATAAGATACATTTCTAGTAGAATTTGTGTTTGTGCGGAATCAATCGCTTCCAGCATAGCGGGGAAAATTTCACCGCCATCAACAAGCAATTGAAATCGGTTTTTTTCCCGCCAGGGAAATTGTTGCCATCTTGATAGTCTATTCATCATGCGGAGTCTGCAAATTTAAAGACCTGATTTTAAGGAATTTTATAATTATAAATCAGGCTGCAGTAACCTGTTCATTTCCCAGTAACCCGCCAGGCGATACTGTCCATCTTTTTTATTATCCAGCACCAATAAAGCAGGCACATTGGTTATACCTAATACATTACGCGCTGTTTTTGTATTTTGCTTCAACAGCGCTAGCGCCTCATCGTAACCGGGCGTAGTGACAGGAATGTCATCTTCGTTGCTAAGCCCACCCAGCATTTCAAGATAATCAGCATCACTGATTTCCACGCGATTATTTTTGTTCCCACTATCCCCTCTGGCAGACAATTTAATAAGTGATGTTTCTAACAACCGAGTATCCTGCAAAGCCTCTTTCGCCGTTTCAAGAAAAGCAGTCTGGCGTATTTCAATATAAATTTTACCAGACTCCACCAACTGAACTGCGTACCCCATTAAACGATGACAATGAGGACAACGACTATCTACAAAAGCAATGAGATGCAATGGTGCCTCCTGTTTACCCAGAACAAGGCCACGCCCATGCAATTGTTTCCTGGTGTAACGTGGCACTACCAGAGTGCCATCAGTCAACCAGGTGTTGCCGCGTATAATTACCACCCCCTGACAACGCTCCACCCAGCCTGTTATTCGCTTTTCCGATGGATCTTTACGGCCTGGTTTTCGTAGCGTTGCTTGTCCATCGACGCGCACCAGCGACGGCCCTACTCTCATGGATTTAAGTCTAGATATTTTTATTGGCCCGTCACCGAACTCGAGTTTTAGTTGTAATCGGGCTGAACGCTCAAAAAATACAGCGATCTCTTCTTCAGCGATAGGACGGGCACAGGAAATTTCTTCTTCCGCAAAGATTTCTGCGCTGAAAAAAATGCCAAACCATAATGCTAGCATCAGTAATCGCTTACTGAAAAATGGCTTTTTATAAAATATCTTATATGACAACAGGTTCATAATAAAATTACCCGGCTTAATCTAACCAGGTCTCGTCAAAGATCTTTTAATTCCAGTTTTCCATCGATAATTTGAATAACGCTCTTGCCGGTTAACACTGTCTGCAGATCGTGACCGGCCAATTCGGCGCGCCAACCATGCAATACCGGGCTATCGGTTTGACCCAGTATCAAATTTTCCAGTTCCTTACGGTTTGCCAACAATGCAGGGCTTACTTCATGTTCAGCGCCTCGCGCACGCAACACTGCCATTAATACGTCCACCAAAGCGTCCTGTGTTTGCGTTAACCGCCGCCCTTCTATTTTTTTAGGCCAGCTTTCTTTTAATGAGTCCTTCCCTTGCTGGATTGCCTCAAGCAAAGCGGCTCCATGATTCTGGGTGGTTTTATTTTCCAGACCGCGAATTTTCTCCAACCCCGCAATATCACTGGGGGCAAAACGGGACATATCCACCATAACATCGTCTTTCAACACCCAGCGCCGTGGTCGGTTGATCTTCTTGGCCTGATCTTCCCGCCATACTGCCAGATCACGCAAAATTGCTAACTGCACACCTTTGAGCTTTTGCCTGCCCTTTACTCTTTTCCACAAGGTTTCATCAGGCGGAGAGTATGTATTGATGTTCGTTAGCTCATCAAAATCTTCCTGCAACCAGTCCAGCCTTTCTTTGGCCTTCAAGGTCTCTACCTGCTGAAAATACATCTTGAACAAATAACGCACGTCATCGGCGGCATATTCTATTTGAGCTTCATCCAGTGGCCGTTGGGTCCAGTCGGTGCGAGTGTGCATTTTGTCCAGCTCAACACCCAACATACCTTTGACTAAATTGGCATAGCCCACCTGTTCACCATAGCCCAGCAGAGTGGCGGCGATCTGTGAATCAAACAGGGGTTTTGGTAAATCACCACGCAAATCAAAGAAAATTTCCATATCCTGGCGGGCAGAATGCATCACCTTGATAACATCCGGGTCGTAAATAATATCCAGCAGAGGATCCAGGTTATCGATGGCCAGAGGGTCAACACAGGCAATCACTCCCTCAGCAGCGACTTGCAGTAAACAAAGCTGGGCACGATAAGTCTTCTCGCGCAGAAATTCGGTATCCAGAGCCAGAACAGGCTGGCCTCGAAGCCTGTCACATAATTCCGCCAGGCCTGCCTCGGTATCGATAACTTCGGTGCCAACTAAAGCATCCTGAGTTGAATCATTCATAACTTCATTTTATCCCTTGAAAACCGCGTTATATTCCTGAAACATCTGCCACCCCAACCACAAAATAGGAAGATTTTTCATCAACTTATGATGCTATGATGACGGCCTGTTATTATAAACCAACCATAGCACTTTTCATGTTTAAAGAAGGCCAATAAGAAGGCTGCAAATAACAGCCGACCCAGAAACCATGTTCGCTTTACTCAAAATGTTTGTTGACCTGTGCCGCCTGCAGGCTAAACCTCAGAACCTGCCCTTTTCGAAATTTCTGATGCTATTTTGTATTGGCTGCTATTTTTTGCTGGGCTTTGCTGTGTCCATACAGGAACAAAAGTTTGGCCTGGCGATACTCTCCGCGGGTGCAGACACAGGACTCATGGTCGGTCTGGCTTATCTTGGACTGTGGGTTCGGGATTCCCTGCCCCGTGCAGTGCAAACCATTACCGCATTAACCGGCACTGGCGCCCTGTTCCAGCTTGTCGGCTGGCCACTGGTCACCTTCCTGCAGCAACTCAACGAAGGTGAAACCAGTAATCTATCATTAGTCTTACTGGCACTGGTTATCTGGAACATCACCGTCATCGGTAATATTCTGCGTCACTCGTTAGAGGTTCCCATGTGGGTTGGTACGGCTATTTCTTTGTTATATATCTATACCTCGTTGCGCGTAATGGCGGTACTGTATGTTGCTGGGGGAGGCACTTAATTTATGGCAATCATGCACATACACATTCTTGGAATTTGCGGCACCTTCATGGGTGGCATTGCGCTGCTGGCACGTGAGCTAGGGTTTAAGGTCAGCGGTTCCGACGAGAATGTTTATCCACCCATGAGCACTCAGCTGGCTGATGCCGGCATCAACCTCACCGAAGGTTTTGATCCTTCCAGGCTCTTTCCATCACAAGATGCAGCGCCGGATCTGGTGGTGATTGGCAATGCCCTGTCACGAGGCAATCCGGCGGTTGAATATGTACTTGAACGCGGTCTACCTTACACCTCCGGGCCCGCCTTTCTTGCCGAACATTTACTGACAGACCGGTGGGTACTGGCTGTGGCGGGAACTCATGGCAAAACCACGACCGCCAGCATGCTGGCCTGGATTCTGGAATACGCCAAACTCACACCGGGATTTCTGATTGGTGGCGTTCCACTCAATTTCGGTGTTTCTGCGCGTGCCGGCAAAAAACCTTTTTTTGTGGTGGAAGCGGACGAATACGACACCGCCTTTTTTGATAAACGTTCCAAATTTGTTCACTACCGGCCACGTACGGTAGTCCTGAATAATCTGGAATACGATCACGCTGATATTTTTCCCAATATCGAAGCCATCGAAACACAATTTCACCACCTGGTACGTACCGTTCCTGGCAATGGCCTTATCATCGCGCCCAAACAAGATACTCATGTGCAAAATGTTCTAGCCATGGGGTGCTGGACACCGGTAGAAACATTGTCCAACACAACTACTGAAAAAAATAATGGCGGCTGGCGCACCGAACTGAAACAGGCCGACGGCAGTGTCTTCAAAGTCTTATTCGATGAAAAAGATCAGGGTACCGTCAACTGGTCGTTAATAGGTGACCACAATGTCAGCAATGGGTTGGCCGCTATCGCTGCTGCTCGTCACGCCGGCGTGCCCACACACTATGCTATTGAAGCCCTGGCAGAATTTGAAAGTCCAAAACGACGCATGGAAGTTCGCGGTGTTATCAACGGCATTACTATCTACGACGATTTTGCCCACCATCCCACGGCAATCAAATCAACACTGGCTGGCCTGCGCGCCAAAGTGGGCGATGCGCGCATTATTGCCGTACTGGAACCACGCTCGAACACCATGCGCCTCGGTACACACAAAAATACATTAGGACCATCACTCAACAGTGCTGATTCGGTGATGTTGTATTCACCGCCCGATTTACCCTGGGATTCAAGCACTGTCACCACACAACTTGAAAACAAGGCTCAGGTGTTTACTGATATCAACGCAATTGTGGAGAATGTGACAAAAACAGCTCGCAGTGGTGATCATGTCCTGATCATGAGCAATGGAGCTTTTGGTGGCCTTCACGATAAACTGTTAACTTCTTTAGAACAATACTCCATAACAAAAGCCAACTAGCGCATCATGAAAAGAGAACGCATAACACTTGCCATAACCGGCGCATCAGGCAGCCAATATGGTTTACGTTTGCTGGAGTGTTTGCTGGCCGCAGACAAGCAAGTTTATTTGATGATCTCCGCGCCAGCGCAAGTAGTGATTGCCACAGAAACAGACATTAAACTACCGGGACGCCCTGAAGAACAACAGGCTTTCCTGTCTAAACTCTATAACGCAAAACCTGGCCAACTCCATGTCTTCGGACGGGATCAATGGATGTCACCGGTGGCCAGCGGTTCTAATAGCGCACGCGCCATGGTTATTTGTCCCTGCTCATCGGCAACACTGTCTTCGGTGGCACAAGGTTCAAGTCGGGATCTTATCGAACGCGCTGCCGATGTAATGATAAAAGAACGACGCCAGCTTATACTGGTCACACGCGAGATGCCGGTCTCCAGCATCCACCTGGAAAACATGCTCAAACTTTCTAATCAGGACGTGACCATCATGCCAGCCAGCCCCGGCTTTTATCACCAACCACAATCGATTAACGACCTGGTGGATTTTGTTGTGGCTCGCGTACTGGACCATCTGTCTATAGAACAAACACTCATCCCTCGCTGGGGTGAAAACCTAAAAGAATAAAGGAACGAACAGCAATAGTTATGAGCACCGTCACCATTCCAATATTCCCGTTGCATGCCGTTTTATTTCCCGGAGGCACCCTGCCCCTGCGAATTTTTGAACCCCGCTATCTCGACATGGTGAGCGCCTGCATGAAAGAAGATAAAGGCTTTGGAGTCTGTTTGATTAAAGAAGGCTCCGAAGTTGGCAAGGCAGCAAACACCTATGAAACCGGCACACTCAGCGAAATATCCTATTTCAATCAGCAACCCGATGGCCTGTTGGGTATCACTGCACAGGGCAAGCAACGATTCAAAATCCTCTCTACGGAAATTCAATCAAACCAACTGACGATGGCCGAGGTTGAATTACTAGATAATGAAAATCCCTGCCCATTACCAGAACAATTCTCTGATGCCGCAAAAGTTTTACAGGGTTTATTAGAACAGCTTGGTTATCCATTTATAAAAATGGAAAAACATTACGATGAAGCCAGCTGGGTAGGAAGCCGCCTGGCGGAGTTATTGCCAATACGGCTGGAACAAAAGCAATATTTCTTACAGTTGGATGACCCCATTCAGCGCATGGAACGTCTTGCTGCTTTGCTTGAAGATATGGAAATCAGTTAACAAATACTACTTCAAAGTGATTTAATCTACATTTTGGTCGCTACCGGCGTCCTGCCTCACGCGACATACCGTACATCCTGTACATAAAAAAACCCGCTCCCCTGGATCACAGGAGAACGGGCTAAGTTAACGAAGGAAACTTCTAGTTATTATAATTAAAAACGATATCTGGTTTTACGGGTAACCCGATTAATCGTCACACTCACCACTAACACGAGATGATTGCGTGTAAACACCATCATCAAGATGATAGCACTCACCAGCATCCAATTGAGCATCGGTCAAACCAGTAAAACCACCTGCAACATAAACTGCCTGGCCTTCAGGGCTACGCAAGAAGTCAATAAATCGCTCACCACGCTCTTTATTTTCAGACGTTGCCAACAAAGCCAATGAGTAGATTTTATCGCCATTGACACCGCCGTCATTCACAATACCAAGTGCTGGCGCTGTATCACCAAGCTCCGCTCCATTCATACCGGTTACAGCAGTATTGCCAGCGTTAATTTGATATGCCAGCTCAGTAATCCAGACAAAGCCTACGTCTACAGGTATAAAACCATCAGTAGGTTCAGTAATGACTACGCCATTTGGTGTTTCAACATGATGAACACGTGACTCATGGGTGTTGAACTTGTTAATGACAGCAAACTCGCAAAACTTAAGAGAAACACCATCGGCTTGTAAACAGTCTTTTTTTCCACCGACAACGATATTTGCCAGATTATGTGAACTATGGTTTTCACCAGAGTCACCACTTATAAGACGTTTTGCTCCTGGAGAATCAGGATGTGGCGTTGCCACTGCGGCTAATGCAGCGTCCAGCCACTGTGTTGCAGTCATCTCTACCATGCCAGAATGTGTATGGTCACCAAAATGATAGTCCATAGTGATTGGCGCATCTTTATTCGCATGTGTACGAATAAATTTATCAACTTTCTTCATATAGCCATTAGAAGCTTTATGAATACCTTCATTGATATGATCTAAAGCAGAAGCAACAACATCACCTGACAATAAGTCCATAGCAGTATCAAACTGTCTATCGAACGCAGCATCACCAGTAGGTGTGTCTGTTCCAATACCAATAGCGTTACCCGCTTTAACCATAAGGTCTAGCCGGTTAGCGATATAAGGAACGGCCTCTTCAACAAAACCTTTCTTAGCCAACTTCTGCATCAGCGTGTAGTTTGTTGAAGCAAAAACGTCAAAATTTACCTGTAAATTACCAGGCAACAGATTTCGGTCTTCATCATTTCCCAACGTCATACAACCAGATGTGATCTGATTAGCAATCTGACCCGGTGGAATCAATTGAATGTAAACCTTGTTAGCATCCTGATTTAGATCAGCTAAAGTCCAGTCACCGTTTTCCCGGAAACCAGGTTCAACACTATCCCCCGCACCATCAATAACAGCCACACCTTCAGCAACAGCAAATTGACGCATAGCTTCTTCAAACACAACCCACTGGTTGCCTGCCATACCCAGACGTAAAGTAGCCTTATCAGGATTACCGTGGAATTCTGTGGCGCGCGCTGCTGGTAAAGATCCACATGCGCCTGATAGCGTGTAACCACTACCTTTACCACTAGCAAATGCTGCTGATCCCCCTAGCAACATGGCTCCCCCCGCTGCTGCCATCAAAACATTTTTTGTAGTACTTCTATTTTTTATTGTTTTTGAAAACTCCATTTAAATCTCCCTTAGATTATTAATGTTATTTTTCAGGTTAAAACTCCATATAATTACTTATGCTATCCATATATAACCTCATAAGATATTTAGATAACCTGCAGAAGTAGATCAAAGTGAAAACCAAGCGTCAACCTAGGGCAAACCCTATAGTTTGTTGATTTTTAAAGCAATTTGACCATATAGCGATCAGTTTGGTTATTATGTAAACAGATTACGTAATATAAATACGTAATAATGAACCCCGCAGATTCATTAAACTAACCCATAATTATGGAGTTGAAGAGCCAGACTTGCGGGGTGTTAAGGAGAAAAAAGAGTATTTAAAAAATGTTAAACGATACTGACACGGGCAAAACGACGCTTGCCCACCTGATACACATGCTGAGTTCCAGACTTAATCACAAGTCTGGTATCTTCAACACGATCGCCGTCAATTTTCACTGCGCCCTGTTGACCCATGCGCATCGCGTCCGAGGTACTTTTCACCAAATCTGCATCTTTCAAGAGATTACCAATCGGCAGACCACCCTCCTTCGCCGTTAATTCAACGTCAGGCATATCTTCTGGTATGGCACCCTTCTGGAAACGAGCAATAAAAGCTACTTTGGCTTTTGTTGCCGCAGCCAAATCATGAAAGCGTTCGATGATTTCTTCGCACAACAGAAACTTAATGTCGCGCGGGTTAGTACCATTTTCAACCTGTTTTTTGAACCCCGTAATTTCTTCCATGGGCCGGAAACTCAACAACTCAAAGTAACGCCACATTAACTCATCAGATATAGACATGAGCTTGCCAAACATTTCTTCTGGTGGCTCATCAATACCGATGTAGTTACCCAAAGACTT
>JAUWVK010000035.1 GCA_030617485.1 Gammaproteobacteria bacterium | reverse complement strand
GCCCCACATCACTTTAATCACGTTCCAATCGGCACCACGGAAACCCGCCTCCAGCTCTTGCACAATTTTGCCGTTGCCGCGTACCGGGCCATCGAGGCGCTGCAGATTACAGTTCACTACCCACACCAGGTTGTCGAGTTTTTCACGACCGGCCAGCGAAGTGGCGCCTAATGTTTCTGGATCTTCAGAATCACCATCACCAATGAACTCCCAAACATTGCGTGTTTGTGTTTTGGCAAGACCGCGTTGCTGCAGATACTTCATAAATCGCGCCTGATAAATGGACATGATCGGCCCTAGCCCCATGGACACCGTGGGGAACTGCCAGAAGTCACCCATCAAATGTGGATGCGGGTACGACGACAGACCTTTGCCATCCACTTCCTGGCGGAAGTTGTCCAGCTGCTCTGCCGTCAAACGTCCTTCGAGAAAGGCACGCGCGTACATACCCGGCGAGGCGTGCCCCTGGAAGAAAACCAGGTCGCCGCCATGATTTTCGCTGGGTGCATGCCAAAAATGGTTGAAACCAACGTCGTACAACGTCGCTGCTGAAGCAAAGGTGGCGATATGCCCACCCAGCTCGCTACTCTTGCGGTTGGCTTTTACCACCATCGCCATTGCATTCCAGCGAATATACGACTTAATTCTGTTCTCAATTGCCTGATCACCGGGCAGCTCTGCTTCCATGTGTGTCGGAATGGTATTCACATAGGCGGTGTTGGCCGAAAAAGGCAGGTTTGCGCCGGAACGTCGTGCTTTGTCGATGAGCTGCTCAAGTAAAAAATGCGCGCGCTCCACCCCTTCCTGCTCAATGACCGCTGCCAGTGCATCCACCCATTCCTGGGTTTCAAGGGCATCAATATCGGTAAGTTGCTGTGATGGGGATTGCTGGGACAATTGTTGGGACATTGGGTCCAACCTCGTTAGAATTCTTTAAAGACCTGCGGCGAACCAACTAAACGTGGAATCGGCTTTCAGCGCGGTCTCAGGTACAAAAAGCTCTCCCACACCCGAAGCACTTCCTGAGTGTTGGATGTCTGAGCGTTGAAAGGCGCGTATGATCGTTGTTTTGCTCGGTTAGGTCAAGCGATATGCTAGGGAAACCACTCAGCCCAAGGGTCAAAAATCGTTTAAAAACAACAGGTTTTCAACTTGCCTGGGCTGATTTGCTCGCGGTGGAATACTGCAACTAAGGGTGAGAAATTAGCTATTTTCCACCGGAGTAGTAACGCATAAAACACGTACTGGACGCTCCATATCATCTTTTACAACCTTACCGCGGTGCCTGAGCTTAAGACCTGAATCAGCCAGACGGTGGGTGAAGTCAAAGGTTTCCAGCTGATTATCCATCACCTGGGTCAAAATCTCCTTCACCTGACTGCGCTCATCTGCATCAACACAATTCAGAAGGTCTGCTTTATCCCCATGAAAACTACCCGGCTCTATGCCAAGCAGCTGTTGGGCTGCATCAGACAACACTAGATTATCAGCAATTAAATCCAGGTCCCAGGTGCCAATATTGACAGCATTCAACGCAAGACGCTGACGCTCTTCATTGTCCATGATGTTCTTGATAACGGCACGGCGTACTTTGCTACCAGAGCGACGTTCACTAAAAGCGGTAATGGCATCATCACCGTAACGCAGCCAAACCCAGTTGACTCCAAAATGGGTCGCCAAAGCCTGAAGGTTCTCGTATTCAATATTCCCGCCCTTGGCCCATTTACCAACGGCCTGGCCAGAAACACCCACGACACGTCCCACTTTCGCATGGGAAATGCTATTTTCATTAATCAGCCCGGATAAGCGAGCTGCAAAAGTTTCTTGTTCACGCATCAATCATCACCCTTATTTCTCAATCTATTAAACTGAAATCTGTGCTCTACCAGCTAACGCCAATCATTTCGCATCACCCTGGCTAAATAGCCCATCCCCCGATGGATCAATCTAATATTTGTATTTTTATTGTGGTTATTACTCCACTATTATAGCTCTTCTGTGGCCTTCCCAGAAGTGTCATATGACACAGAATTTTCTGATAAGTTGCGCGGTTTATATCCCTCAGGCCGAATAGCGACCGTATTACATATACGACTGCAGCATTTTCCATCCTCACGATAAAATGCATATTCAAACCTGGGGGTGCTGCGCCCACGAGCGGCGAGATCGTCGCGGATTTTGGCATCAATTGCAAGGTCAAATTCAAAGCGCAACTCCAGGTCAGAGTCTCCCACTGCAACAAAATCGATACTCATGGCACGAGTCCAAACATCATGCCCCGGGAATCGCTTCGCACACGCCAATGCAGCAATGGGGTCTGCCACTGCAGCCTGATAGCCGCCAAACATGCTGTCACCCATATTTCGAGAAAAAGCCGTGAGGGGCAGCCGCAGGCGTATAAATGACCAGTCATCTGCCAGTTCCAGCACTTTTACCCGCATAAGCCAGAAGGGTGGGTACCATTCCAGTCGCTGCCGTGGCGAGAGAAACCCCAGACGCTTCATGAATCGCAGGACGTTCATATCGATTCCGGCAAAGTATCGTTACCAGAAGTATCATCACCAGAGTCATTGTTACAACTATTACTAAAGTCTCCCCACAACCACTGCAATACTGACAGTGCCGCCACTGCTGCCGTTTCGGTGCGTAAAACCCGCGGCCCAAGACGTAAGGGGAGAAAACCTGCCGATTTTGCTGCATCAATTTCTGAGGGCGCCAGACCACCTTCAGGGCCAATCAATATAGTCACTGGCCCATCGGGTCTCGGCAGGTCAGCCAACGAGGTCTCCGCTCGATGATGAAGCACTAGCTTGAGACCTGGGCCTTCGCCTGATTCGTCGAGCCACGACTGAAAGGGCACAATGGGTTTAACTTCCGGTACCACATTACGGCCGCTTTGTTCACACGCGCCATTGACCACGGCTTGCCAATGTTGCTGTCTGCGGATCTGTCGATCACCCTTTAAATTCACCACGGTACGCTCGGTATTAACCGGCACAATTTCGTTCACACCTAGCTCCACTGCCTTTTGTACCGTGTAATCCATACGTTCCCCACGCGAAACTCCCTGCACTAATACCAGCTCCAGCGTAGATTCCACATTTCGGTCGAGCGCTTCGCCCAGCTGAATGCTGACGGATCGCCGCTCTATCGATGAGACGACCGCCTCGTACTCTCCTCTACCACCATTAAAGACCACCAACGCATCACCCACTCGCAGGCGAAGTACTTTGGTAAGGTGTGCTATTGCCTGGGCATCCAGATCAATAACCTGGCCACTGGACAACGCTATCGGTTGGTAAATTCTGGGAACTCGCACAGCTGGCTCCTGTTGTTGAAGGTATTGGCTAAGACATTAGGGTCATGGGTCAATGAGAGTATTATGGCTGCGCTCAGACTATGTCTCAACAAACAGTCTCAACAAAGAGCATTTACATGGCATAATGCGGCACATTATCTAAACAAATTCGTGTTCACGATTACTGATGAATCAACTAACAATAACCCAACCTGATGACTGGCACCTGCACGTACGCGACAACGATGTTATGGCCAGCGTTATCGGTTTTACGGCACGCCAGTTTGGTCGCGCCATTATCATGCCTAATCTCAAAACTCCGGTGACAACCACAGCCGAAGCTTTGGCATATAGAAACCGTATTCTGTCCGCCCTGCCTGAAAATAATTCATTCCAGCCATTAATGACTTTGTACTTAACGGACAACACACCAGCAGCAGAAATTAAAAAAGCAAAAGACAGCGGCTTAATCCATGCCGTAAAATATTATCCAGCGGGTGCAACCACCAATTCCGAAAGTGGCGTCACTGATCTGAAAAAAACTGAGGCTGCCCTCTCAGCAATGGAACAACACGGCCTGCCCCTGTTAGTGCATGGAGAGGTTACTCACCCATCAATTGATATATTTGATCGTGAAAAAGTTTTTATTGATCAACAGTTGGCGCCACTGATTGAGCGCCACCCAAAATTAAAAGTGGTTTTTGAACACATTACTACCGCTGACGCTGTTCAATTCGTAACAGAGAGTAATGACAACATCGCCGCAACGATGACGCCACAACATTTATTATTAAATCGTAATGCCATGTTGGTGGGAGGTATTCACCCACACAATTATTGCCTGCCAGTATTGAAACGCGAAACCCATCGTGAGGTTTTACTCAAAGCTGCCACCAGCGGTAACCCAAAATTTTTCCTGGGCACTGATAGCGCACCCCATGCTAAAAATGATAAGGAATCCAGCTGCGGTTGCGCCGGCATTTTTAGCGCTTTTTCTGCAGTGGAATTTTATGCCACTGCTTTTGAACAGGCGGGCTCACTCGACAAGCTGGAAGGTTTTGCCAGTTTTTATGGGGCTGACTTTTACAACCTGCCTCGAAATACTCAACAGCTAACGCTCAGTAAAACTAAACTGGAAATCCCCACAGAGATTTCCTTCGGCGAAAAAACGCTGGTGCCATTTTTTGCGGGAGAAACGTTAGAATGGACAGTGAGTTAAATTCACCTCCTATGAAACCAGCCATCGCAGAGCGTTTTCGCGGTTTTCTGCCCGTAGTCGTAGACGTAGAAACAGCAGGCTTTAATGCCGAAACCGATGCGCTGCTGGAAATAGCAGCTGTCACCCTACGCATGGATCTCAATGGCAACCTGCAGCCGCATGAAACACATAGCGCACACGTCAAACCTTTTCCCGGCGCCAACCTGGATGCAGCAGCACTGGCCTTTACCGGCATCGACCCACACCACCCATTCCGTATTGACGTGGAAGAGGCTGAAGCGCTTCGAAAAATTTTTGCGCCAGTACGTGCCGCGGTAAAAGAAAGCGGCTGCACTCGGGCCATACTGGTTGGCCATAATCCTGCATTCGATCTTTCCTTTGTTAAAGCGGCAGTGGAGCGTACCAAAATTAAACGCAATCCATTTCACCAATTCAGCACATTCGACACGGCTACTCTCGGTGGCCTGGTCTACGGCCAAACCGTACTAGCCCGTGCAATAAGTGCAGCGGGAATTGAGTGGGATAATAGCGAGGCACATTCCGCTGTTTACGATACGGAAAAAACTGCGGAGCTTTTTTGCGCCATGGTTAATAAATGGAAGGCACTGGGCGGTGAACCCCGTTAACCCGATTTAGAAAATATTTTCTGAAAAATTTCCAATAAAAAAGCGGCCTAAACAGGCCGCCTTTTTACTTTGATAATTGTCATTATCGTAGTTCAAAAATCGTAGTTCAATAATTAACCTTCAGCGACTTGTGAGCCTGTATTCGCTTCTGACATCATTTTCTTAAGCTCGCCCTGCTGAAATAACTCCAGGGTAATATCACAACCACCAATTAATTCACCGTTGATGTACACCTGTGGAAAAGTTGGCCAGTCAGCATAGCGCGGCAGGTTTTCAAAAATCTCAGGATCCGCCAACACATTCACATACGCAAACTCTTGCTCACATGCTTGTAATGCCTGAGCTGTGCGACTAGAAAAACCACACTGTGGCAATTGTGGTGTGCCTTTCATGTAGACAACGACAGGGCTACTCTCAACTTGTTGTTTAATACGCTCTAAAACGTCCATTATTAATAAGACCTCATTTCTCTTTAATTAAATTTGAATCGGCTAATTTGGTACGAAAGTACCTGTATTACCTAAATATAGACCGCTCTGGAATCACTTACGGATTGTATAGGATATGTGGGCACTCAGCCCGAATTTCAATACCCTTTTCAGTACCATAGCATTTTAGTCAGGAATTGTCATCCACGTTCAGTTGGAACCATAACTCCAGCAAAGCCATATGCCACAGTTTACTGCCCTGCAACTTGGTGAAATATTGATCTGGCACAGCCAACAATTTATCGATATAAGATCGTTCAAAAATACCGCGCTGGCGGCAGGCTGAGGACTCGAGAATATCGCGCATAAACTCCAGAAACTCACCACGCACATATTTTAAAGCGGGCATGGGGAAATATCCCTTGGGCCGATCAATCACCGAATCGGGAATCAGGCCGCGGGCGATATTTTTAAGGATGTGTTTACCATCAGATTTAAGCTTCAGCTCTGGCGGCATCGACATCACCAGTTCCACCAGTTCATGATCCAGGAATGGCACCCGTGCTTCCAGACCCCAGGCCATGGTCATGTTATCAACGCGCTTGACCGGGTCATCGACGATGAGTGTCGTCACATCAAAACGCAAGACACGATCCAGGAATGTATCCGCACCCTTCAGTGACAAATGCTCTTGCACTAAGAGCGAAGTGAAATCTTCACCCCGGTATTTTGAATTCACACTTTCGAGAAATTCACTGTGTGTGCGATCAAAATAATGATTGCGAAATCGATCCAGATCAGAGCCTTCATCCGCATTCATTTGTGGGTACCAGAAATAGCCACCAAATACCTCATCGGCGCCCTGACCACTTTGTACGACTTTTACATCCTGCGACACTCGTTCGGCCAACAGATAAAAAGCCACAGCATCCTGCCCTACCATCGGCTCGGCCATGTTGCGTACCGCATCAGGCAAGTGCGGTAATACCTCGCTGTTGGCAATGTGTATCTTCTGATGGCGGGTATCAAAACGATCCACCACGGCATCAGAATATTCAAACTCGTTGCCTGCCTCACCAGCGACATCTTCAAAGCCAATTGAAAAAGTCCGTAAGTCTTTTACTCCAGCCTCGGCCAACAGACCCACTAACAAACTGGAATCAAGCCCGCCAGACAACAATACGCCCACCGGAACATCAGCAACGGTTAAGCGTCTTTCAACAGCTTTGCGCAATGCATCATGTACCAACTGCGTCCATTCTATTTCGTGGCGAGCCTCAGAAGGCCGCTCTGCTTTTAAATGCCAATATGAATGTTGCTCAGTTGAACCATTTTTTCCACTTTCCTTATCAAGAACCATCACATGTCCCGGCGCAAGCTTGCGGACACCTTTAAGAATGGTGTGCGGTGCGGGAATGACGGCGTGCAAAGTCAGTTGATGATGCAGGCCTACCGGATCAACGTCAGTATCGACACCACCCGCTGCAAGCAAAGCCTGTATATTGGAAGCAAAACGAAACGTCTTTTCATTTTTGCAAAAATATAACGGCTTGATTCCCAGTCGGTCACGAGCCAGAAACAAGCGTTGTTGTTTTTCACTCCATATTGCAAAAGCAAACATGCCATGCATTTTTTCTACACAATCATCACCCCAATGGTGGAATGCTTTGATAATTACCTCGGTGTCACCTTCGGAGAAAAATTGGTAACCCGCTTCTTTTAATTCAACACGTAATTCTTTGTAGTTATAGATGGTGCCATTGAACACCAGGGATAATCCTAGTTCTTCATCCACCATGGGTTGATGGGAGCGTTCAGAAAGATCGATTATTGACAAACGACGATGCCCAAATCCCATTGATCCAGTGATAAACACACCTTCATCATCCGGCCCACGCCGAGCCAGTTTTTCATTCATGCGCGACAGCGTGGCCTTTTCAGGAGCCAAACCGTCAAATCGTAATTCACCGCATAGTCCGCACATGGAAACAGAACCTCACTCTGGAAAGGAGCCATTCTAACGTGGATTTTCACCACACCCCACCTAACTCAGGCTCTGGCAACACCCGTCTATCATAAAATTCGCTCAGAAAGTAACCCTAATGTTTTTTAGCCCTATGCCGATACACATTAGAACATAAGGTTATGCTTATATTATCATAGGGATTTAGTAAGGTTTTATGTAAGTCACCACCTTCCAGGGATATGGAATCAGGTAATTTAACGTTCTCCGGGAGGCAACATTGAAAAAGACAACTCAAACAAAACTCGATTTGTTCCCACGTCTAACCACGCTGCTATTCACACTATTTTGCCTGACTGCTGCTAACCAGGCTTTTGCTGCCGAAGATGATTATCTTCGTGCTTTAGAAGGTGAATCAGCTGATAACCGCAGTTCAAGCACCGCTTCTTCAAAATCTGGTGACAGTTACCTGGATGCACTTTCAGACGAAGCAAGCTCCAGCGCTCAGGTTCATAGTGGCGAAACGCACGATGAGACCTACTATAAAAACCAGCAAAAAATGGTGGAGACATTAAGACTGGAAAGACCCTCTACCTACAAGTTTTACACCAAGCTCACTCCAAAAAACAAAATTCAGGTTTTTGAAAAATACAGCGCCGATGATTCCGATACAGACAACCGACTTTCACACCTGCAAAAAATCATTATGGATCTTTATTTTAAAAAATAGATTTTAAAATATAGGCACGGATTGTCCAAAACCAGTACTTGTTAATTTCACTATTCAGTAAGAGGTAAAACCACCATGAAAAAGATCCATCAAACTTTCTTTTTAAGTGCCGCGGCTCTGACACTTGCACTGGCAAGCACCAGCGCACTGGCCCTGGACGTCAAAATTACTCAGGACCTGGATTCTGTGCCTGTCCATCACGGCGATGATTTTATTAGCATTAAACGCATACAGGATCAGAGCAACGTACTGACTGGCGGCTTCACCAAGACTTCACGCAAGTGTCCGCCATTCTGCATTCAACCACTTGTTGTTGCACCAGGCGTGACTACGGTTGCCGAACTGGAGCTTCTGAAGTTCATTGACAAAAAACTGGAAGTAGGTGAAGGCGTATTAATCGACGCACGGACCCCATCATGGTTTCAAAAAGGAACCATACCCGGTTCTATCAATATCCCCTTTACAAATTTTGACCCGGAAAAATCTGCAGCAGAGCTGGCTGAAGTACTGGTTAAATTAAACGTCAAAAAGAAAGGTGGCGGTGGTGGCTCTTTTGTAGACAGCATTATGGGTCTATTCAGTGGCGATGCTAATGCTGCTGACAATCCATGGGATTTTTCTCAGGCAAAACATGTGGCTTTGTACTGCAATGGCATGTGGTGTGGTCAATCACCTCGAGCCATCAAAAACTTGTTAGCCCTGGGTTATCCTGCTGATAAAATTTATTACTACCGTGGTGGCATGCAGTCATGGCAATCACTGGGGCTGACTGTGCATAACCCCTAGTCTAAAAACAGTAATAACATAACAACAAAGCGGGTAGCATCGTTAAGGTGTTACCCGTTTTTTTGCTTATGACTTTAATTCTGATTTTAAGTCTGGCTTTAGGTCAGGCTTTAGGTCTGGCTTTTTCCAGCCACCACCACCCGGCGTTTCCACAATCAATCGTTCACCTGCCTGCATTTGCACATTCACTTTTGGCGGCAAAATCACTCCTTCATGCAAATTCAGACCACACTCTCCATCGTGCCCACCCAATAAAGCCCACGGGGCATGTATTCGCCGCTCGGTTAGTAAAGTCACGTTAGTGGATTTAAGAAATTCAAACTCACGCACCAGACCATCACCACCACGATGCCTGCCATCCCCGCCAGAACCATCTCTTAACGCATAACGGCGAATACGTAATGGGTAATTTAATTCCAGAACTTCGATTGGTGTGTTTAATGTGTTGGTCATGTGCGTTTGTATAGCGCTGAGTCCATCACTCTCTGGCCCTGCGCCCATACCACCGCCCATGGTTTCGTAATAATCCCACTCTTCTCCCGGTACACGCGAACCCATGGCCAAATTATTCATACTGCCATGACTGGCTGCAGGTGTTTTATCAGGCAGTGCTTTCGCCAGCGCACCCATCACTACATCCACGACACGCGTACTGGTTTCGACATTACCGGCAGCAACTGCGGCCGGTCGCCGTGCATTGAGCAAACAACCATCAGGAGCAGATAAAGTAACCGGACGAAAACTGCCCGCACAGGCAGGTGTATGACTTGGCATCAAACAACGAAACACGTAATACACGCCTGCGGCGGCCACTGATAAGGGGCAATTAATGTTGCCTCCGGTTTGTGGTGCAGTGCCGGCGAAATCCACATGAATATGGTGGCCCTCAACGGTAATGCAGACTTCAATGGGGATATTTTCTGCGCCGCAACCATCATCGTCCATCACATCTGTAAACCGGTATTGGCCATCAGGAATAATCTGTAAGGCACTTTGCGCCAAACGTTCAGCGTAATCATTCAAGGCAAAAAGTGACTGGCCGTATTGTTCTATGCCCATGGTATCAACCAATGTTTGCAACCTGACAAGACCGGATCGATTGGTACTGATTTGAGCGGCGAAATCTCCATGCGCCTGTTCTGGGTTGGCAGTCGCCTGAGTAATGGCCGACATCATTTTTTCATCTAGCTTACCTCGCCGGATCAACCGGGAAGGAGGAATGACCAAACCTTCTTCTTCCAGACGATTTGAAATGGGCATGGAACCCGGAGAGTCAGAGCCAATATCCGCATGGTGGGCACGATTGACCACAAAACCCACCAGCACTTCTTTAACAAACTTTTCGTTTACAAACTTTTCTTTCACAAACAAAGGAGCAATGAGCGTGACATCCGGCAAATGGGTTCCGCCAAGATAAGGATCATTCAAAATCACCATGTCACCAGCGAACCATTCAGCATCACTCACGATACCGCGCATGGCGTAAGCCATGCTGCCAAGATGCACCGGAATATGCGCCGCCTGCGCACAAAGCTCACCCTGAGTATCAAACACTGCGCAGGAGTAATCCAGCCGATCCTTGATGTTGGGTGAGAATGCCGTACGTTGCAGTACAGCGCCCATCTCATCGCACACCGCCTCAATGCGGCTGGCGAAAATGCTTAGCTGAATAGCGTCCGCAGGCGTAATGGGAGCATTTTTAGTCATTCGCTGTTACTGAAATCCATGGTTAGCCCTATACTATTTCTAATAACAAAAAGGCTCGAAAAAAAGAATATAAGTCACTTATAATATTGCATTACCCGGCGCTTTGCTTTACTTTAGCCGCAGCATTTAACTCAGGTATTTATCCTGCCATTCTCTATGGTAAATAACCCATGGTAGACAACGTGGGAGATACCCGTAATAAGCATCAGGAAAAGGAAATAACATGAAAAACCCTCTCGACTCGATACTCGGCACCATCATCTCAGGTTTTGCTCTCACTGTGGTGCTGGTCTTTGTCGCCAAATCAATGTCTGGCAGCTAATTCGCATTAGTAATGCCAATTAAATAAAAGATTATTCAAATTAAAGACTTGCTGTTGAGCGAGCATAGACTGAAAGGTATTTAAAATGGAATACGTACAATTTATAGAACGCTGGGTACACTTCATGGCAGGCATCACCTGGATTGGCCTGCTGTATTACTTCAACTTCGTGCAAGTACCTGCCATGGGTGCGGCACTGGCTGATAAAGAAGGTCCCGGACCTGCTGCCATTGGCAAATATGTCGCACCTCGCGCTCTGCTCTGGTTCCGCTGGTCTGCACTGGTTACCTGGATTGCCGGCGCCGGATTGTTAGGCCCTAACCTTGGCGCTGCTTTCACCCTCCAGGATGGTTTCGTGAATATCGGTTTTGGCGCATGGTTAGGCACCATCATGTTGTTGAACGTATGGGGCATTATCTGGCCCAACCAGAAAAGGGTTCTGGGTATGGTCGAAGCCACCGCTGAAGAAATCGCCAAGGCCAAGCGCACCGCGCTACTGGCTTCACGTACTAACACCTTACTGTCTATCCCCATGCTGTGGTTCATGGCGGCACAAACACACGGTGTTATGTAGACTGACAAAGTAGAGATTTTTACTGCATTAAAAGGCCCGGTTTATCCGGGCCTTTTTCTTGTTCCCTCCAATAAAACAACGCATTACCAAAGGTAGCCTCCTAAGAAAAGTTGCCAGCCACTCTGATTGACTATAGAATTTCCGTCTAGTTGGATGGCAGTCTCTAATTAGGGGCTGCCTTTCTGTTTTTAAGGCTTTTAACTTTTTTCGTTTGTTGAATATTGGTTGAATTATGTCAGGCACATTGATGAGCACTTACGCACCACTACCCGTCACCTTTGAAAAAGGCGATGGTGTCTGGCTGTGGGACACCGAAGGCAAACAATACCTCGACGCACTCAGCGGTATCGCCGTTTGCGGGCTGGGCCATGCCCATCCAGCAGTAACTAAGGCTATCTGCGAACAGGCAGGTACGCTGATCCACACCACCAATATTTATGCCATCCAGCACCAGCAAGCACTGGCTGACAAACTTACCAAACTGGCGGGCATGGACAGTGTCTTTTTCGGTAACTCCGGTGCAGAAGCCAATGAGGCTGCCATCAAGATCGCCCGGCTGTATGGCCATAGCAAAGACATCGACCAACCCACCATTGTGGTGATGGACGGCAGTTTCCATGGACGTACCCTGGCCACCTTAAGTGCCACCGGCAACCGCAAGGTACAGGCCGGTTTTGAACCACTGGTAAGCGGTTTTCTGCGTGTGCCCTTCAATGACCTCGACGCCATCGCCGCCGTTGCCAAAAACAATCAAAACGTGGTTGCTGTGCTGGTGGAACCCATTCAGGGTGAAGGTGGCATTCAGATACCCGACGAGAATTATCTTCCCGGCATTCGCCAACTGTGCGATGACAATGGCTGGCTCATGATGCTCGATGAAATTCAGACTGGCATGTGTCGTAGTGGTCAGTGGTTTGCACACCAGCACAAATCCCTCCAGGGA
>JAUWVK010000146.1 GCA_030617485.1 Gammaproteobacteria bacterium | reverse complement strand
GAGGTGGTGAAATGCCAGGGTAATGATTTGCAGGTGCCCGCCTCGGCGGAATTTGTGCTGGAGGGTTATCTGGAAGAAGGTGTTTTAGCTGAGGAAGGTCCCTTTGGTGACCACACCGGTTATTACAATGAGGTGGACTCTTTTCCAGTCTTTACCATCGAGCGCATTACCCATCGCCGTGATCCCATTTACCACAGCACCTACACCGGCCGGCCGCCGGATGAGCCGGCCATTTTGGGGCTGGCGCTTAACGAGGTGTTTGTACCCATTTTGCAGAAACAGTTTCCGGAGATTGTGGATTTCTATTTACCGCCTGAGGGCTGCTCTTACCGCTGGGCCTGCGTGAGCATGAAAAAACAATACCCCGGCCACGCCAAGCGGGTGATGTTGGGGGTGTGGTCATTTTTGCGCCAGTTTATGTACACCAAGTTTGTGGTGGTGTGCGATGAGGATGTGGATATCCGCAACTGGGAGGATGTGATCTGGGCTATGACCACGCGCATGGATCCGGCACGCGATACCACCATTATTGAGAACACGCCCATCGATTACCTGGATTTCGCCTCGCCGGTGTCTGGGCTGGGCAGCAAAATGGGCTGTGATGCCACCAATACATGGCCCGGTGAGACGACCCGGGAGTGGGGCGAGCCCATTGAAATGAGTGAAGATATTAAGAAAAGGGTCGATGAGCTGTGGGATTCGCTGGGAATTGACGAAAAGCCTGAATCCTAAAGCCTAAATCAACGGCAAAACCTAACGGTGGCACAAGAGCAAGCTAAGGCCTTATAATCAATGAGCAATTTTCAGTACTGACCCGGTTTCCAGGAAAAACAGATCACACATAAAGGAATAAGCATGCGCCACATTATGTTCTTGAACGCCAAAGGCGGTTGTGGAAAATGCACTCTGACCAGCGGTCTGGCCAGCCACTATGCCTGCGAGGGCCAGAAAGTGGCGATTGTCGATTACGATCCGCAGCGATCCAGCCTGGAATGGCTGGCCATTCGCTCGGATAAAGACTGGGAGATTACGGGCATCGACGGTACGGATAAAGATGCGCGCGTTCCCCGCGATATGGATGTGGTTATCTACGACGTACCGGCCGGCCTTCGGGGCAAAGACCTCACTGCCATGGTGAAGAAAGCTGAGACCATCATTATTCCTGTTTTACCTTCACCGATTGATATTCGTGCGGCATCGCATTTTATTCGCGACCTGTTGCTGGTGGGCAAGGTGTCTCGCAAGCAAACCAAAATCGCCGTTATAGCCAACCGGGTAAAGGAAAATACACTGGTATTCCACAAGCTGGAAGCATTCCTGAACAGCCTGAAGATTCCGTTTGTTACCGCATTACGTGATAGCCAGAATTATATTCGCGCAGAAGAACGTGGCCTGGGTATTTTTGAACTGGGCCCTGCTGCCGTTGAGCATGACATGGAGCAATGGGAACCTTTACTAAAATGGCTACGCAGCAAACGCAGCATGCCGGGTTAATTAATCTTTCAACCATTCATCTACATATCCAAAGTTAAATTGGCTCGCCTCGGCTTTGGCATCCTCGGTAACTGCTCGGTCTCCGTTCCAGACTCGACTCTACCGACTCCATCCATGGAATCGTCCATGCGCTACTCTCGACAATTGCTCCTGCATTGTTCTACCTTCGCCCGTCCGTGGGCTCGTACCGCCTACATCCGTGTAGGCGTAATTTCATTTTTTATTTGTTGGTGTTTTACTGGTACTGCTTTTATTAGTACTGCCTCTGCCGACACATCTGACACCACCACTCCTCTTTCACCTTTAGCAAGTCAATACCAAAACCTTAAAATCAAGTTGGCAAAAAGTATTTTTGGCGCACCTATTCTGCTCAACAGTGAAACTGGTGACAATTACGTTAGGGGTGAAGTGTATGCCTTACTGGATACGCCCTTCTCCGATCTGGATGAAATGCTCTCGCAACCAGCACAATGGTGCGAACTGGCTATCTTGCATCAGAACATTAAAGCCTGCACCTATGATAAAAATCAGCTTCAGTTTTATGTGGGGCGAAAATATTATCAGGAACCTTCAGATGCACATCCAATACTGTATCAGTTCGAAAAAGTATCAAGCAACAATCAACATCTAAACATCAAACTCACTGCACCCAGCGGGCCTTTCGGTACTTCAAATTATCTCACCAGCATTGAAGCCGTGCCTATTGACGAACAACACAGCTTTATCCATTTCCAATACCGTTATCAATTCGGATTTTTAGCCGATGCCGCCATGAGCGTATACCTGGCTACACTGGGGAGAAAAAAAGTGGGCTTTACAGTGATAGGCACTTACATTAATGGAGAGCACATTTACATTAAAGGATTGCAGGGTGTTATAGAGCGTAATGTAATGCGCTACATTTTCGCTATTCAATCTGTATTAGATGCAAGAAAATCACCTGAGGAATTTCGTCAAAAAGCACGGCTGGTGAGCTGGTATGCTCACATATCAAAACATCCAAAACAATTAGTCGGGCTTACGCGTAAAGAATATCTTTATAACAAAGAACGTGAAATCAAAAATCAGGAAGAGCTGCAGGCCAATGGCGGCCGGTTAGATGAATAGCGGGGGTTTTAACAGCTACACCAATACTTACACTAATGCCTAAACAGGTCTGTCTCTGGGTGAAAGGCTGCCCAGGCAAACCAGAACAGGCTGACACTGGCTAAGGCTTTACCTTGCTTGTCGATAACTTCTGCAGATTCATGTTCTTTATTATACCGCACAGTAACGGGCAAACCTCCAACAACATCGTTAACAACACCCCCAGCCCTACGCAACTCAACGAAAGGCCATGCCTTTGCTTTTCCATTGATCGTTAAACCAATGACCCTTTCTTTAGGATGAAGTCCTTTTGCCCGAAATTTTACCGGGAAGTAGGTTTGCTCAATGTCTTCATAACCTTCGTAGGGGTTTCGAGAATAGTTACGCGAAAACCCGGTATCAAAACTTAACACCAGCGTATCTGGATGTTGTTTACGCCAGTGCTGCCAGGTCGTGTGTTGCATGGGTACGGGGTTGAGTTGTTTGGTTTTATAAAAACCTGAGACCGCTGAAGATTTAAGTTGTGACCACAACGATTCCGTTTGTCGGTCATACAGCAGGACATCGCTATTGAACAACAGGCCTGAGACCCCGAACGTTAGTGGGCGTCCATCCATTATTGATTCAAATGCCATACCGGAACCACACAATGGGCAAAACGTTACCACCACAGGAAGATCACCGAAATAATCATTCACGATTTCGTGCCAGTTCATGATCGGCAACGGATAGGCTTTTGATACGCCATTAAGCGATATCCCTAATACCAGGTCCGAATCATCCAGCTGAGTTGAGGCTGCAGGTTTAACAAAGCGGGGATTATCGATGGAGGGGATACCATCCCTTGGTGGGCCACCTTTGAATACTTCTTCTACAGGGATAGTGGCGCCGCGCAAATCAAAACCATTCAGTGGCTTCGCCAGCAGAACTGCGTTGTAGGCAAACAAAGCAATAGCGCCAATGGCCACAGCAATAAAAATACGCTTGAATGAAATTTTGTAAGCCGTCTTCATGCAAGTAAAGACTTACCAGAAGGCACTTCATTACAGGATGTGTGGGCGAAACCATAAAATGACCGCTCGTCAAAAGCATATTTTGGCCACCACGATAACTCATTGATTTAATTCTTATTCTCAACAAATGCCAAATGACTTAAACATGATCATATCAAAGATTTAAGATTACTGAAGTCTGCTATGCATACGAAACTGTAAGTGGCCGCTTCCTGCAAACATAAATTGACCTCCCCCTAGGCCGTCTATTGTCCGTAAGACACTATCAATACGATTGACGTTAGTTATACTCAACCGTCAGTTTTCTATTTATTTTGATTTACGCTGCCTTTAAAAAGTAGCTATAGCTTTCAGCATCAGGGAAGATCGTTTATGAAAAAACTACCTATAGTCCTCGCCGCGTTATCTTTTTTAGCGATATCACAAGCGCACGCAGATCAGTGCTCTGTCGATCAGCTTCAGGTGACGAGGATAAAGAACATTATTCCGGCAGCTTCATTTGATAGCACGGGTTTAAATGCTCTTTCAGCAGTAATCACTCAGCTGGCTCTGCGAGGCTTTCCTGCTGCTGCGCGTAATAATATCGACTTTCACGATAGGGCTGTTTTTTCACTCAGCTTTTTTAGTGATCCCGTAAAACTTGAAACGCACTCAATCTCTGGCTCGATAGAGGCAGAGCTTGCTAATGCCATTGCTATTCTTGATCAGACATTCCCTTCGCCAGATGATCTGGTTGTCCGCGTGAATGGCAGCAACATTGTGCCGCTAGCCACCTATAAAAACTTCGAATCC
>JAUWVK010000075.1 GCA_030617485.1 Gammaproteobacteria bacterium | reverse complement strand
TGAAAGTTTTATCAGCGACATCCTGGTGGTATTTCAACACATTGGTGACACACATATTTTAACCCTGGTCATGGGCGTTTCCGCTTTTGTCATCATGTGGGGCATTAAAAAATATATACCAAAGATTCCAGGCGTTTTAGTAGCAGTTGTCAGCACGACCCTGCTTAGTTGGTTAATTGGGTTTGAATCGATGGGCGGCAAAGTGGTTGGTACTATTCCTTCCGGTTTACCCTCCATGCAATTACCTGAGATGGATTTATCAATGGCAGGCAGTCTCTTCACCAGCGCCATTGTGATTTCAATGGTGGGTTTTATGGAGGCAATATCCATTGCCAAAGCCATGGCCGCCAAAACCAAAGATCGCATTGATCCCAATAAAGAATTGATTGGACAGGGCCTTGCCAATATTGTTGGTAGTTTTAGTCAGTCTTACCCAGTAAGTGGATCCTTTTCACGCTCCGCCGTTAATCTTAATGCGGGTGGAAAGACTGGCATGTCGGCTGTCTTTACCGGTGCAGTCGTGCTGATAGCTTTGTTATTCCTGACACCTCTTCTTTACCATCTACCGCAAGCAGTACTGGCCGCTGTCATCATGATGGCCGTAACCGGACTCATTAATTTCAAAGCCATGAAACATGCCTGGCAGGCACATAAACATGATGGTGCAGCATCAATCATTACTTTTGTTGCCACGCTGGGTTTTGCACCCCATCTGGACAACGGCATCATGATCGGTGCTGGTCTGGCGCTGGGTTTGTATCTTTACCGGACCATGAGCCCACGAGTTGCGGTGTTGGGTCGTTACGCCGCAGACAATACTCTGCGAGACATCTCTGTGCATCCTGATTTACCCACCGATGAACACATAATTGTTATTCGTTATGACGGCTCGCTGTATTTTGCCAACGTGGCCTATTTCGAAGACGCCATTCTTGGAGCATTGGCTGACCGCCCCAAAACGCGTTATGTACTGGTAGTAGCAGATGGTATTAATGAATTGGATGCCTCCGGAGAACAAGTTTTACACTTGTTGGTAGAGCGCCTGGGCAGCAATGGCATTACTCTGGTATTCAGTGGTCTGAAGAGACAAGTACTAAAAGTCATTAATAAAACTGGTCTGTATTCTACCATTGGCGCACAGAATATTTTTTCAACGGAAGATATAGCGCTGGAGGCTATTTATGAATGGATGGCAGAGGGTGGTGCTGAGGATGAAAATGCATTCTGTGCGTTATTACCAGAACAAAAACGCAAAGTTCCAGAAGAACAGATTCCTTTTTAATACAGAAAATATTTAATTTTTCTGGTAAATTAAATCCCAGACACCGTGTCCTAAACGTTGTCCTCGCTGCTCAAATTTAGTCAGTGGTCGGAAGTCCGGCCGTACAACAAAACCTCCATCACTAGCCGTGTTTGTAAAATCTAAAGAGTTCTTCATTACTTCGGTCATATGAAATGCGTAGTCTTCCCAGTCTGTTGCCAGATGAAATAAACCACCGGGTTTTAATTTCTGTGCAATAAGGTTCACAAAGTCTGGTTGAACAATTCGCCGTTTATGATGACGTTTTTTATGCCAGGGATCAGGAAAGAAAAGTTGCACCCGATCCAGTGAACCATCTTCAATACGATGTTTAAGAACCTCTACTGCATCATCACAAATCACACGCACGTTCGATAAGTTTTGTTCCTCAACCATTAACAGCAATGCGCCGACACCAGGGCGGTGAACTTCAATACCCAGGTAATCATGATCGATGTGTGTTGCCGCCATCTGAACCAGTGAAGCACCATTACCAAAACCGATTTCCAACACCTTGGGTTCGTTACGACCAAATATTTTTTTGAGATCGAGCAATGAAGGTTCGTTATTAATACCAAACTTTTCCCACAAATCAGTTAACGCACGCTGCTGACCTTTGGTTAGACGGCCTTCACGACGGACAAAACTGCGGATAGGTCGATGCTTCTTTTCCGAAGTTGAATCAGGCATTGAATCTGACATTGGATTTTTTTACGCTTATTACGAATAGAAGGGCGCGGTCAAACACCACACAAAACTTCAGAAAAACGTGCCTTCAATTGGCGAAGATGCCGAAGCATAGCGTTTACGTGGAATGCGTCCAGCGAGATAGGCTTCTCGTCCGGCTTCGATAGCTTTTTTCATCGCTGAGGCCATCAACACCGGATTTTGAGCTCCGGCTATGGCTGTGTTCATCAGCACACCGTCGCAACCCAACTCCATTGCAATAGCAGCATCTGAAGCCGTGCCCACGCCGGCATCCACCAGAATGGGGACATTGGCGTTTTCAATAATAGTGCGTAAATTGTATTTATTTTGGATGCCCAGACCTGAACCAATCGGGGCGGCCAGTGGCATCACGGCACAGCAACCAATTTCTTCCAGACGTTTGGCGAGAATAGGGTCGTCGGAGGTGTAAACCATGACGTCAAAACCATCTTTCACCAAAATTTCAGCGGCTTCTAATGTTGCGGTTACATCCGGGTAGAGGGTTTTTTCATCCCCCAGCACTTCCAGTTTCACCAGCTTATGGCCATCCAGCATTTCACGGGCAAGGCGACAGGTGCGTACCGCATCTTCTGCTGTGTAACACATGGCTGTATTCGGCAAAATGGTGTATTTACTGGGTGGTACGACATCCAGCAAATTTGGTTCGCCTGGATTCTGACCGATATTAGTACGGCGGATGGCCACCGTAATGATTTCCGCACCACTGGCTTCAGTCGCCAGTTTCGTTTCTTCCAGGTCCTTGTATTTACCTGAGCCAACCAAAAGTCGCGAATGAAATGTTTTGCCAGCGATGACGAAGCTGTCATCAGCTGAAGTGGAATTGTCAGACATGGTTTGTTCCAGCGTTGTTAGTCAATGGGGGAAATTAAAACGAGGTGGCTATTATAGCCTCATCCACCACCAATGGCATGCACGATCTCAACCTGATCACCCTCGTGAAGCAGGGTATCAGCGTATACACTGGGGGGTACGATCTCGCGATTAAGCTCCATAGCGAGACGCTTGCCGCTTAACTCAAGCAAATCCACCAAAACCTGGGCCGTACTATGATCCGGAATATTTCGGCTTTCACCGTTAAGCTGAATTTTCATGAGAACAAAGGCCGGATGGGTAACTGAATTAAAATAGTTTAAAGCTCTGGGGGTGATCTCCCAGTGAGGTCAGTAAATCCCCCTGATCAAGCCATTCGAACGCGTTAACCTGATTGCGTCCATGATTTTTACCATAATAAAGCGCGTTATCAGCACGCTCTATTAACTTCCCTGATTGCAATCGTGGCAAAATCTCTGACACGCCAATGGTTACGGTAACCTGATTCAATTGTGAAAAATTGTGCTGAGAAATCGTGGTACGAAAACGTTCGAGTACTGTAAGTGCTGTATCAAGATCAGTCTCTGAAAGTATCGCCACGAACTCTTCACCACCGTAGCGAAACAGCTGGTCGTTAAAACGAAAAGACTCTCGCATCAAATCTGCAAATACCTGCAATACCTCGTCACCATATAAATGACCCTGGGTATCATTAATGCGTTTAAAAAAATCAATGTCGAGTAAAGCGAAACACCCAATGGATCCTTCAGCATCGGCACGACGGTCAGCAAGCCCGTCATCATTCAATGCCTTACTCAACCAGTTTTGCAGCGCAACTCGATTATACAAGCCTGTTAAGCCATCCCGCTGGTGATGATTAAGCAAAGACTGGTGATTCCCATACACGTCGGTAATAGCCTGAATTATTTCATCAGACTGAATCAGATCATTACGCACATATTCACATAGCAACAACCCCGATACGTCACCTTGCTCAAAAACTGGATATACCTTTCGCTGGCCGTTGTTCAAATCAATAGAAATGATTTTCTGGCTTTCTACACACTCGCGTAATGTACTATGCGATTCAAAGGAAGATAGGTGGGTGCCTTTCGGTTCATAAGGATTACTACTGGCAATCACTTTTGCTGACAGGTGACCAAGCCCACCCTCTAATGTATATACGCTGACAATAGGGGCATTTGTTAGATTCGTAATAGCCTCTACCAGTGACTCGGCAAGGGCTTCCAGCTCACGCTGGCTAGTGATATTAACGACGGCGTCGAGGAGTTGTTGGTCGATAGAAAGAGGCAAGCAAGGATCATTGGGCACGATCATAATGGAGAAATATCCTACCACAATCCTGGCAGCTTTAGCTCACCCTTTTTTGCCATAGTATGAACATAGACGCAAAATGGTAAAATTAACGAATACTGTGCAAGCGTAGGTCAACAATACGGCTCTATGGCTTAACCTGTCTTTCAAAGGAATGTTTAACTAATGCGTCTGCACCTGATACTGAATGTCAAAATTACTATTTGAGGGGGCCATAGTACCCACCATGTCGATGTTCCAGTTGGTCACGTTGGCATCGTAACCCACCGGTGCGCCACCACCACCAGAAGAAGGCACATAAGTATAAGTAGCACCATTGTCATCTGAATAGGTCGTCGTCCCCAGAGTGATGCCCGATACTGGCGCTCCTTCTGTTAACTGGAAGGGAGATAACGCTCCATAGGTGTCAACCCTTAACATTGAAAATGGACTGAGTGCATCAGTAACTACCACAGCATTACCATTAGCACCCCCGGTGTTGGTTATCTGGATGGTGTAACTGATATTTGAACCCGGATTTACCGTCGGTGAAGCCGTATATTTCAACATGGTTAATACTGGTACTGGCTCTATACTCACATTAACACTGGCGCTGTCATTGGTTGCGTCTTCATCGGTTTGATCCGATGCGGTTAGCGTCGCTGTATTGGTGGCGATCATCGTTACCGGTACCACACCCGCGGTGACATTAATGGTTAATGTATAAGTCGCATTCGCCGGTAATGTCGGGATGTTCCATTTATCAGGAATAGTATTGGCATCGCTATCATCAAACGTGGTACCTGCTTCTGCAGCATGACTAACGTATGTAATGGTAGCAGGAATCACATCGGAAATAACCACATTGGTAAAATCAATAATGGCTGCATTATAAACTTGCACGGTATAGCTAAATGGCTGGTTACCCAGGATAGAAGCAACCGAAGCTGTTTTGGTAACCTGTAAGTCCGCTGGAAACAACTGCCCACCTGCGGGGCCATTCATATTATCCAGTATGTTATTTGGTAGGTTAGCGCCATTGGATGATGAGATGTGGAACTGAATATTTGCGGGTCCAGAAAAACCCAAGCTTGCCCAGGTCACCCGTGATTCCATTTGCTGACCTGAAGCAGCGCCACCCGTTGTGGAATATAAAACTATTTCATTGTCCACATCACCGGGCATTGTGTAACCGTCACCCACACCTCCGTTGGTTAACGGATCACCACCTACTGCGTTTTCTACATAATCCCATATTGAAGCTTCGGTATTTTGATTACCTCCCCACCATCTTATGCGTATCACCTTTTCACCCGACTCCATCAAATCATCCACATCGGAATCTATATAAAACCACCAGTCGGTAACAGGGTTTTGAGTTGCCCAGCGCTCAACATAAAAATAAAGGTAGGTAGCATCCCAGGTAAACGAGAACTTTTTTAAATCTCTACCCGTATTCGCAATGGGTTCATCCAGATCATCTGTTGGGTCGCCGCCATCCTCACCATCCTCACTAAATTGCCCCGCATTATTGGTGATGTCGCCTGCAGGGGTGTAGGTAGGAGGAACGTCATACCAGTCACTCATATCACCATCAAGAGTGATCGTCCGTTCAATAAAAGCGGCCTGTGCCGGCAGCGCCACACAGCACAGAACCAACCCTGACAATATGAATCTTGAAAATTTGACCAATTCCCGCTCCGCTTTTAGTCTACTTCAGCACCAAAACTACGATAACTTGTTGTATTTATAGATATATCGGCTCAATAAACCAATGCTTAACGGCTATTTAATACCTAAAAACTGGCCTTTTATTGATAATCAACGTGATAACCGTAAGCTGCCGTGCCTGTCCATCACGCAGCTCCAGCCCGGGGCAATATAAGTCGTCGAAACAGTTTCGATAACCAGAATAGGCCCGAATATAGTTTCCTCTACTGTGAGTGAATCACGAACATATATCGGTACCGGCTCATTTATTCCTGTAAGCGAGGCTTTTTGTACATGAGACTCTTTGATAGACGGTTCACCCTCAGAGCGGTTGATCTGGCTTAATGAAACAACGGGACGTGGCCCTTGCACCTTAACCCGCAAGTTGACTAATTCAATCTCCAGATCCAGACGATGCCCATAAAGAGCTTCATGTTTTACATGAAAATCTTCTGCTGTTTCACTAACATTTTTCCAGGGCAGATTAATGACAGAAGATTGGCCACGATAGCGTACATCCACACCGGGATTTATTGAGGTGTCTTTTTCAGCAAAACCTTCCTTCATTAAAGCCTGGCAACCCTGGTTGGCCAGTTTTTCAATTTCATTATTTAAACTGGTTTCATCAACAGCAGACAACAACAGATTAATGGTTTGCGAAAAATGACGGGCACGCGGTGCAACCAACATACCTAACGCTGACAGTACGCCCGCATGTATCGGTACCAGGGCTTTTTTCATGCCCAGCGACTCCGCCAATGCACAAACATGCAAACCACCCGCGCCACCAAAACTGACCAGTGTAAGTTCAGCGGGATCCAGCCCTCGCTGCACTGACATTACCCGCAATGCGCGTGCCATGTTTTCATTGGTAACATCAATAATACCTTGCGCTGCTGCTTCTATTGATAAACTCATGGGCCCAGCCACCGTTGCCATTGCTTTACGCGCGGCGTTTTCATCCAATGACATACCGCCACCAAGAAAGGCGTCTGCGCGTAATCGGCCTAATACCAGGTTGGCATCGCTCACGGTGGGCTCAATCCCACCTTTGCCATAACAGGCAGGCCCCGGATCAGCGCCTGCGGACTCCGGGCCTACCTGTAGTAATCCACCGCCATCCACCCGCGCAATTGATCCACCCCCGGCACCGATGGTATGAAGGTCCACCATGGGAACACCCACTGGGTAGGGGCCAATGTGACCTTCAGTCGTTAACTGAAGCTCGATCTTTTTACCAGACAAGCCTCCATCAACAAGTGATACATCCGTAGAGGTTCCACCCATGTCGAAACCAAGCAAACGAACTTCATTTGCAAGCTGGCCAACGCGCATTACCCCCGCCATTCCACCGGCAGGGCCGGATAACAACAAATGCACCGCCTGTTCACCTGCTTGCTCAGCTTCAATAACACCGCCAGCACTTTGCATCACCGATATTTTTGCCTGCGGCAACGCTTTGCACAGCCGTTGCAAATAACTTTTCACAATCGGACCCACTGATGCATTTAACCAGGTGGTAATGCCACGCTCATACTCACGATACTCTGGCAATACAGCAGAGGAACGTGAAACAAA
>JAUWVK010000009.1 GCA_030617485.1 Gammaproteobacteria bacterium | reverse complement strand
GTTTTTCTTCAATACGCTCGTAACCGCGATCAATATGATAAATACGGTTCACTTCAGTATCACCTTCAGCCACCAGACCAGCCAACACCAAACTCGCGGAAGCCCTTAAGTCAGTTGCCATAACTGGCGCAGCCGTCAGTTTCCCTACACCACTAATGATGGCGGTATTGCCTTCAAGACGCACATCCGCACCCATACGCTCCAGCTCCTGCACATGCATAAAACGATTTTCGAATACCGTCTCAGTAATCGTGCTGGAACCCTCAGCGACAGCATTTAACGCCGTGAACTGAGCCTGCATATCCGTAGGAAAAGCGGGATAGGGCGATGTGTGGATGTCCACCGCTTTGGGGCGCTTGCCGTGCATGTCCAGCGAAATCCAGTCCTCACCAGTCTCAATATCAGCGCCGGTATCTCGTAGTTTGGATATTACCGCATCCAGTATGTCAGACTGAATGTCCTTGATTTTGATACGACCACCAGTAATAGCTGCAGCCACCAGATAGGTACCAGCCTCGATACGATCCGCCACCACGTTGTAACGAATACCGTTAAGCTTCTCAACGCCTTCAATGGTGATAGTGGATGTACCCGCACCAGTAATTTTTGCACCCATCTGGATCAAACAATTAGCCAAATCCACGACCTCGGGCTCACGGGCCGCATTTTCCAGCACGGTAGTGCCCTCAGCTAACGTGGCAGCCATCATCAGATTTTCGGTGCCGGTAACGGTAACGATATCCAGCACCAGCTTGGCGCCTTTCAATCGCTTTGCCTTAGCCTTGATAAAACCATTTTCGACCACGATGTCTGCACCCATGGCCTGTAGACCTTCAATGTGCAAATTAACAGGGCGGGAACCAATGGCACAGCCACCAGGCAGCGATACTTCCGCTTCACCAAAGTGTGCCAACAAGGGGCCCAGCACCAGAATGGATGCACGCATGGTTTTCACTAACTCATAAGGAGCCGAAAACTGCTTGATGGTGGAAACATCCGTTTCGATGGCCAGTTTTTCATCGATAACAATGCGAATACCCATGGCGCCCAGCAATTCCATGGTAGTAGTGACATCCTGCAAATGTGGCACGTTACCCACTGTCATCGGGCCCTCTGCCAGTAAAGTCGCCGCCAGTATTGGCAAGGCAGCATTTTTGGCTCCGGAGATACGAATCTCGCCGTCCAATGTTGCACCACCGGTAATAATTAATTTATCCATGCAATCCCTAAATTTATTTAAATTCTGTTAACGCTATTCTGTAAAAGCACTCTGTAAAACATATAGGCCAGAAACAAAGAAACCACCGTCTGGTGGCCGCCTCTGTTGTTAACTTATAGTTAACTTAAGCAACCCTGATCAAAATTTCAGGCAGACCCCACCATTAATTTCCTGGCCAGCGCCCATTTTTCCGGCGTGTAAGCCTTGATGGTCAGAGCGTGTAATGTGCCATTGGTAATATGCTCTCCCAGCGTGGCGTAAACCATTTTTTGCTGGGCTACGGGTGATTTCCCTTCAAAAGCTTCCGAAATGACCACGGCCTCAAAATGACTACCATCACCTGACACCTTAACATCTGCACCGGGTAGTCCCGCTTCGATTAATTGCTGTACTTCTGCGTTTTCCACTTGCCCGAACTCCTGCTGACATAAACTAGATAACTCACTGATTTATAAAGTTATCCAGGAAATTATTCACTCATATTTCTCAGTCAAAACCAACCAAAATCAGGCGCAAAGGATACCCCTTAGCCACGAATTTTGTAACCCTTATGAAGCATTACCAACGCGACAACAGTGATCATCAATAGAAACCCTAATGACACCACAATACTGATTCCTACATTGGCATCTGCAACACCAAAAAATCCGTAACGAAACCCATCAATGAGGTAAAAAAACGGGTTAAACAGGGAAGCGGTCTGCCAGGCCTCCGGCAGAGATTCAATAGAATAAAATACACCACTTAAAAACGACAATGGCAAAATGAAAAAATTCTGAAATGCTGATAGCTGATCAAATTTTTCGGCCCAAATACCGGCCACCAACCCTAATGCACCCAAAATCGCACTACCCAAAATCGCAAACGTTATAATCGCCCAGGGGTGTGCAAGAGGTAAATCAATAAACATTATCGCAACGACATAAACAGCCAATGCAACCAGCACACCCCGCACCACTGCAGCCAGCGTAAATGCCGCATAAAATTCCAGACTTGAAATGGGCGATAACAGCACAAACACCAGATTGCCCATCATTTTCGATTGAATCAGGCTTGATGAGCTATTAGCAAATGCATTCTGAATGATAGACATCATCATTAAACCGGGAATCAGGAATGCTGAGTAAGAAACACCTTCGTACACTTCTACATGTGCTTCCAAAGCCTGGCCAAAAACCAGTAAATACAACAATGCTGTAACTACCGGTGTTAGGACTGTTTGCACAGTCACCTTAAGAAAGCGCACCACTTCTTTGGCAAACAACGCATAAAAACCATACGCTCTTGAACCAATGACCCTGGAACCGGCTTTCATCCTCTCGCCTCCGATGTGACTTCAGATGCGGATTCAGTCAAACCCAAAAATACTTCTTCCAGACCAGCCTCTTCCGTATAAAGATCAACGACATTCAAACCGGAATTTTTCAATGCTTCTAGCACATCACCAATCTGATGTTCGGTTTTATGCAAACGAAAGCTGATTTCATTTTCATGTGTTTCCACCAATAATGATTGCAAATATTCTGGCAATGAATTCTTAAATTGGTCAGTTTCTTTATCAACCGTGAGATGCAAAGTTCGATACGGACAGCGAGACAACAAACCCTGTTTGCTATCCAGCGCTACAACCTCGCCACGATTCAAGATCGCAATCTCTTCACACAGTGCTTCCGCTTCTTCAAGATAATGTGTTGTTAACAGAATCGTACTGCCATCGTCATGAAGACGTTTGGTAAAACGCCATAGCGCCTGGCGTAATTCCACATCAACACCTGCAGTAGGTTCATCCAGCACAACCACTGCTGGCTTATGCACCAGGGCCTGTGCAATCAACACGCGACGCTTCATACCACCGGAAAGATCGTGGAGGTTTACATCAGCCTTATCGCTCAATGAGAGAGTTTCGATTAATTCCTCTATCCACGCTTTGTTTTCTGAACCGTGGCCAAAATAACCGGATTGCAATTTCAGGATTTCATGCACAGTAAAGAAAGGGTCGTACACCAACTCCTGCGGCACCACACCTAGACTATGCCGCGCCATCCTAAAATCTCGGACAACATCGTGACCCATAATACTGATTGAGCCCGCATCAGCGCGCGATAAACCAGCCATAATATTAATCAGGGTCGACTTGCCTGCACCGTTGGGGCCCAGCAAACCAAAAAAACTGCCTTGCGGAACGTCAAACGTAATATCGTTAAGCGCATGCAGTGACCCAAAGTGTTTATGCACACCTTGAATCGAAACGGCCACAGTCATACAACAATCTCCAGAGATTTAATTATGATGAGGAATCAGCTTTTCAAAGACAGCAAATCATCCACGCCACTCAGGCGCACAATGGCCAACATCTGGGAAGGAATATTAATAAAGCAAATAGATTTGTTTTGTTTCTGCGCCTGACGCTGCCATTCAATCAACAAGGCAACACCGGCACTATCGGCACGACTCACATCGGAAAGATCAATATCGATACTATTACCATTGCTGAGAAAATCCTTGTTGTTGGCAACAAGCGCAGGAACGGTTTTAAAACTCAGCTCACCACTCAAACGCAAAGAGTTATCCCCTACGAGCTCTATATTGGCTGAGGGCTCTTTTTGCAAATCACTCATTTTTGACCTGTTTGTTGCGATCAGCCAACCGAGCAATAAGCTTGGGCAACCCATCTTTTCGAATTTCTGTTGCAAACGATGTGCGATAGTTTGCTACCAGACTTATTGCATCCACGCTAACGTCATAAATCTTCCACGCATCTCCCTTGATATACATTTTGTAATCAATAGGTATGGGGAATCCCGCTGATTGCTGTACTTCAGTCCGAACAGTTGCCTCCTTGCCACCTTTTCTCATGCGCACAGGCAACATATCAATTTTTTGATCGTAGTTATCATTGAGTGCTTTAGCGTATGTGCGCACCAACAGAACACGAAACTCCCGCATAAATTGCACGCGCTCACTTTTTGTTGCCTTGCGCCAATACTTCCCTAACGCCCATCGAGACATACGTTCAAAATCAAAATGCGGCAGCACTACTTCATCAACAATTTCATACAATCGCCCAGGATTAGCTTTTATTTTATCCTGCTCAGCCCGCAAAGCGCTGGTGATTTTTTTTGTTGTTTTTGCTACCAAATCCTCTGGTGCCTGTATCGCCATTACTGGCGCAGCAAAGAACACAGTTAACGTTAGTAGCAAAGCAGGTAATAAAAAAACAGGTATCGCACAAAATTTCCTCATTGAACTTCTCCTGTAATCACCTTCAGGCGAGTAACGTGTAAATTATAATCATTCACGGTTATCAAATAATCACTGTGGGCCTGCACATAACCAAGAAAGGCGCTAATCACTTTATCGGCCTCTTCAATGCCCGCCTCGAAATCTGCGTAACTGCTAATCATCCAGCGCCGGCCATTACGACTTCCCTCATAAAGCTTTTGCACCATTTCGTGATGCGAATGAACCGTGTGGTACTGCTCCGCCACCTGAAACGGAATGCCTTGCTGGGCAAAAGATTTGACCGCCAAAGTAGCTTCCAGTTCCGCCTGTGCCTGAGCCACCTGTGCCGGTTGACGACCACTATTCCAGTCCCACTTCAGACCCAGCACCGGTGTTGCGCCCGCTGAATAAAACGGGTCATATGTGCTCACCTCAGAGAGATTTTCACGTGATGGCGCAAAAGAAATTACACCTACAACGCCTGTGTAAAGGTTTGGGTTAGCATCACTCTTTTTTGCCCTCACCAAAGCACGACGCGCCTTTAAGCCCGCTGTTAATTGACTAATTTCTGGGCGTTGCACTAACGCCTTTGACTGTAATTCTTTAAGTTCGCCTTCAGGCAATGCCACCGGACTCAACCGTTTGTCGGCAAGGTCCAATGTATCATCAGAACTAATGCCTGTGAGCAATCGCAGGCCAGCCATGGCAATTTTTTCCAGACCACTTGCCTCAGCAATATACCGTTGCAAAAAAGCTGTCCCTGTTCGCAAAGCATACAAATCTGATTGCTTGCTTGAACCTTCACCCTTCTCAAGCCAGCCTTCAACCAGTTCGACAGCAGCTTGAAGTTTTTTCAGTGTATCCTCTAATAAAAATCGAGTATCACGAGCCGCCAGATAACCATTGTAAGCACGCGTCACTTCTAATGTTGTTTCACCACGGCGTAACGCAACATCTCCTTTTTTGATTTGAATATTTCCTGTCGCCGCTTTTACGTAATTTTCTTGTTTGCCGAATGTATGCAGGGGCTTTATCAATGAAAAATCCACGAAATACCAGGGGGAGATACCACTAAAATCAAATGCATCATCGGGGATACCCACGCCCTGCTCACCCGTATCAGGATCGCTGGTCTCAAAAAAACCACCTCGCAGCTTTGGCGCCAGCCCTACAAAACTGTTCACTCCAAACATCCAGCCGTCACCGCCTTGAGCTTCGGCCAACAATGCGCGCGCCGCATCAACCAGTTTTTCTTTTTCAGTGATGCGGGGATCAGTGTTCATTGCCCGCTCAATAGACTGAGGCAAATCAAGCACCACTGTCTCTGCTTGCGCCTGTGCAAACACAGTCACACAAATTACTGCTGTCGAAAAAATGGCAACAAATCGTTTCATGCTATTTGTCTGCCTGGCTCACCAAAAACTGTCCAATAATTTGCTCCAGAACAATTGCCGACTGAGTTAATTGTATTTCACTGCCCTGTTCAAGAAACTCTTCCGCACCACCAGCATCCAGACCAATATACTGTTCGCCAAGAAGACCTGCTGTAAATATGCTGGCACTGGCATCTTCAGGGATATTGTCATACTGATTTTGGATTTTGATGGTCACTACTGCCTCATATGACTCGCGGTCAAAACCAATTTTTGCCACTCGCCCGACCACTACTCCGGCCATGCTGACTGGCGACCGCACTTTGAGACCTCCAATGTTTGCAAAGTTCGCAGTCACTTCATAACCTTCTGTTTCCGTAAAGGCGCTAATGTTACTCACTTTCATGGAAAGCATTAACAAAGACGCCATGCCAGCCATCACAAATATTCCTACCCAGACCTGTACTGTTTTTGAGTACATACTCAATCTCCAGCTTGTTAATTAAATTTCGCAACGCTCTAATCAATAATCGCCGACAGCTATTCGAACATTTCTCAGTCAAACATTAGCGCGGTTAAAATAAAGTCCAGCCCCAATACAGCCAACGAACCATGCACGACAGTGTTAGTGGTGGCGCGGCTCACCCCTTCCGAAGTAGGGACTGTGTCATAACCTTCAAATACCGCAATCCATGTTATTACAAAACCGAACACAACACTTTTAATCACACCGTTTGCAATATCATCATACAAGTCTACTTTAGCCTGCATTTGCGACCAAAAGGCGCCTTCGTCGACACCCAGCAATTCAACCCCAACAAAATGTCCGCCAATAATGGCAACCGCACTAAAAATAGCAGCCAGCAAAGGCATAGCCAATATACCCGCCATAAATCGTGGCGCGACAATACGGTGCAAGGGATCAACGGCCATCATTTCCATAGCTGAAAGTTGCTCTGTTGCTTTCATTAAACCTATTTCAGCCGTCAACGCAGATCCTGCGCGGCCCGCAAACAATAGTCCTGCAACCACGGGCCCCAATTCACGCACCAGTGAAAGCGCCACCATAACACCCAGGGATTCCGTAGCTCCGAAATCCACCAATGTGTTGTAACCTTGCAAAGCCAGCACCATGCCGACAAATAATCCTGAGACAGCAATAATTAGCAGCGACAATACACCCACTGAATACATCTGCTGAATCACTAGTCGAAAACGCGGCAACAAACCGGGGAAGCCACCTAACACATGCCACAAAAAGAGGCTGCCACGACCCAGCCGTTCATTCACTCCGATAGCTGTTGCACCGAGACGTTGCAAAAAATCAATCATGGATTATTTCCCAGCAAATCCTCAGCATAATCAGGTGCAGGGAAGTGAAATGGTACCGGCCCATCGCTCTGACCCTGAATAAACTGTTGCACCCAGGGAGATGTCGATTGCTCCAGGGCAGCTGGCGTTCCGTGTTCAACAACTTTACCTTCCGAAATAACGTACACGTAATCCGCAATAGATAAACTTTCCTTCACATCATGAGACACCATCACTGAGGTTAATCCCAAGGCATCCGTTAGGCTTCGCAATAGCGTTACCAACACGCCCATAGAAATGGGGTCCTGACCAGTAAACGGTTCGTCGAACATAATCATCATGGGATCCAGCGCGATAGCCCGAGCCAAAGCCACGCGACGAGACATGCCGCCCGATAGCTCGCTAGGCATGAGGTCACGCGCACCGCGCAAACCAACAGCGTGCAATTTCATCAGCACCAGATCACGAATCATGCTTTCAGATAAATCGGTGTGTTCGCGCAAGGGAAAGGCAACATTGTCAAAAACGTTAATGTCAGTCAGCAGAGCACCGTTCTGGAACAACATGCCCATACGTTTTCTTAATTCGTAAAGCGGGCCATATTTAAGATCTGGAACAGACTGGCCATCCACCACCACAGAACCTTCATCAGGTTTTAGTTGCCCGCCAATGAGGCGTAACAATGTGGTTTTACCCGTTCCGCTCGGACCCATAATAGCGGTCAGCTTGCCACGCTGAATATCAATATCCATACCATTAAAAATGACACGGTCACCGCGCCTGTAAACCAGGTCACGGATCTTAATCAAATTCTTGTCTGTGCTTTCCATAGGCTTGGTGCGTTGTTATTTTTGTAGCAACGATGTGGGTGCGGCCATCATTTCACCAATCATCATTGCCGTACGCAGATCGTTAATCTTTGGTTCAGCACTATCAACCACCATTAGTATAGTATGATTTTTTATGTCTCCCTTGCGGAGAGAGGTCTCAATGGTCTCACGCCATTGGCGCGCCGTGAAGTTCTTATTGCCCGCCACGCGAACAACAACTAGCGGTGAATCATAATCGGCGTCCATCCACCCAGGCCTTCCATCACCAACATTCCAGCTACATTGAACGCCGTACTCTTTCAACAGGCTTTTCCCAGCCTTATCGGGTTCCATGCCATCTGGCAATAATACGCTCACCGGGGCCAGTCGTGATGCTGCAGCTATATTAGCGGAAATCATGGCAAGATCGGCGCCCACTTCTAAAGGTCTCAACAAAATACCTCCAAGCTGATTATCCAGAGGTTTAATTATCTCTGCTGTTTGTTCCCAATCCGTTAATAAATCCTCAACTTCCAGATAAAAAAGGAATTCTTCAGGGACATCCTCTATCCATCGCTCAATTTCAACAATATCCAAACTTACCCATTTAGATGCTGGCACCACCACCGCATTAAATTCGTTGCCGTAAAACGAAAGCTGCCAATCCTCAGGCAAATCATCGGGATAGAAGCTCCCATGCCATGACGGGTATGACCAGCCTCGAGCTGCAACAATTATGTCTGTGTGTGTGTTAGTCATTTGTCTGTGGATAAATTTTGTATGATGTTACTACGTTAATTGATACATAATTATGCTGTAGCTAAGAACACAAGACTCATTGGATAAAAGACCCATGGCCGATATTTTGCCTTTTAAAAAAATTCGCCCCAAAGATAAATTCAAAGGTAAATCCCTATGTCGAAGTGGTTTTCACAAATGGGACATCAGTCAGGAAAAACAATTCGATTCTAGATCGGGAAAGCTGGTTACTCTATTTCGCTGCAAACGTTGTGGTGCAACCAGGGTAAAAAACCTGTAACCCGGCATATAGCTGAGAGCCTCAATCAATCCAGTGAATCTCAATCGCCGTATATTCACCCACCAATACCGAGTCTAGATTTTCGGGTTGCTCTGCCTCATGTTTCGATAAGGGGATACGACCCGCCATGATCTCTGCATATTCCTGCGGCAACAGCGGAGTTTTTTCCGGTTCAGCATATCCTATTGGGTAAATAGGTTGATTAGTTTGCAAATCATACTTATCGGTGGCCCCAAGAGTGTGCAACAGCTCATGCGCTATCACCACATTATTGCTGCCAGCCTGGCGCCAACTAGCAAAAGCGTGCACCACACCAAGCAAACCTTTTTGCAGCCCTAAGCTGTGAGCAAGGCGAGGACTGGTTTCAGGGTCGTGAAACAATACAAACATCTGGATATCGGCTGGCGGACCGTACTCCTTAGAAATATTTCTTGTCCAAAATCGTATTTTCAGACTCCACCACATCACTCCCAGAATATTTCTGCCCCTGGGTGGCTCTGGGGGTGATTCAGTTAATACTGGTCCCATTACCAATTCCACCGGATGTTTCAATGACAGCCCATAATGCTCCGCTTCATCAACAAAAAAAGTCTCGATATTTTTAAAATTTTCTAGAGACAATCCATCAATATAGTTTCGCGACACCGTACTGCCATCACCGTTGATTGGGTAAATTGCAACAGTAAGCGGGCGATCCCAGGAAGTACTCCGCAACTGTGTTAAGTAAGTGCCCGCCGCGACCAGAAATAAAATGATCAGCAACACTAAAATGCGAAATTGTCGAAATGCGCTCATTAGATAGTAAAAATTAGGATATTTTTCTCAAGACTTTCCCCTAAATTCAGGCGGACGATTCTGTTCCCAACAAAATGGCTGAGAACCAGAGTTAACATGAGCGTTAATATGGATTGCAAAAACCTTCCAACGCCGTATTGGGGAAAATAGACCATTTTTAAGTGATAGTTTTCACACCATCCGGAGTACCCAACAACAATACATCGGCCGGTCGAACCGCAAACAGGCCGTTGGTGACTACGCCCACAATGCCATTCAGTGTATTTTCAAATTCCACTGGATTCATGATTTCCAGCCCATGCACGTCAAGAATCACATTGCCATTATCTGTTACGAAACCCTCTCGATAGGCAGGCTGGCCACCCAACTTTACCAACTCGCGAGCCACATAGGATCGCGCCATGGGAATAACTTCAACTGGCAAAGGGAAGTTGCCCATGATATCCACCAGCTTGGATTCATCGGCTATACAGACAAACTGTTTAGACACTGCCGCGACAATTTTTTCACGGGTCAGCGCTCCACCACCACCTTTCATCAAATGCAGGTATTTATTGGATTCATCAGCGCCATCCACATACACATCAATAACATCCACCATATTCAGGTCTTCCACCGGAATCCCGTGGCCTCTGAGGCGATCAGCTGAAGCTTCGGAACTAGCCACCGTGGTCTCAATTTGGCCCTTGATTTTGGCCAGCTCATCGATGAAAAAATTTGCCGTACTGCCAGTGCCCACACCCACAATCATACCCGGCTTGATGTATTCAATTGCTGCAGCCGCCACCGCCTGTTTCATTTCGTCTTGATTCATTTTTCATGCCCTTTCTTATAATTGGCGTCATTATAACGCAGCTAACCCATTGGCGCGCCTGACAGAACCACAACGAGCTGTTACCTTACGCCCATGTTGAAAGAGTACGTTAAAAAAATCCAGGACGCGCGTGTATACGATGTCGCCCAAAAAACCCCCCTTGAGCTGGCAGTTTCACTTTCGGCTCGCCTGGATAACCGTGTGTGGCTCAAACGTGAAGACCTGCAGCCTGTATTTTCTTTTAAACTGCGCGGCGCCTATAACAAAATATCCAGCCTCAATGAGGCGCAGCGTGAGAAAGGCGTCATCGCTGCCTCGGCCGGCAACCATGCTCAGGGCGTTGCTCTATCGGCCAGTCGCCTGGGCCTCAAAGCGCTGATCGTCATGCCAAAAACCACACCTGATATAAAGGTGCGTTCTGTCGAACAGCTCGGTAGTGAAGTCATACTGCATGGCAATACCTATGACGATGCCTCAACCCACGCTCACGAACTCGCTCATGAGCGGGACATGACATACATACATCCCTACGACGACCCCGATGTGATCGCTGGCCAGGGCACTATTGGCATGGAAATCCTCAATCAGCACGAAGACCAACTGGACGCCATCTTTGTGCCAGTGGGTGGCGGCGGACTGATTGCCGGTGTTGCCGCCTATGTAAAATCAGTTCGCCCGGGGGTCAAAATCATCGGTGTTGAGCCCGATGATGCCCCGTGCATGTTTCGTGCTCTTGAGGCGGACGAACGCGTAATCCTGGATCAGGTCGGCATCTTTGCTGACGGTGTTGCCGTGCGTCAGGTTGGCGAAGAGCCTTTCCGTCTTGCCCGCGAAATCGTGGATGAAGTGATTCTGGTCAGCACTGATGAAATCTGTGCAGCCATTAAAGACATTTTTGACGATACCCGATCCATCACTGAACCCGCGGGTGCGCTAGCAGTGGCCGGGCTAAAAAAATACGTAAGCCGCGACAATGTTCATGGTCAGGAGCTGGTTGCTATCGACAGTGGCGCCAATATGAATTTCGACCGCATGCGGCATGTGGCTGAACGGGCCGAACTGGGCGAACGCCGTGAGGCCTTAATCAGTGTGACGATCCCTGAAGTAAAAGGCAGCTTCCGCAAATTTTGTGACACCATCGGCCTGCGCGGTATCACCGAATTTAATTATCGCTATTCTGACCCCACCCAGGCCCACGTGTTTGTCGGTGTTAAAATGCGTGGTGGTGATACCGAAAAAGACAGCCTCATCCACGATCTGAAAACCGGGGGTTATGACATCCTCGACCTGACGGACAACGAAATGGCCAAGGTTCATGTTCGCTATATGGTGGGCGGACACAGCACCGGCGTAACAAACGAGCGGCTGTTTCGCTTCCAGTTTCCGGAGCGCCCGGGCGCATTATTGCGATTCCTCAATCGTATTGGCGAACGCTGGAATATCAGCCTGTTCCATTACCGCAACCACGGCGCTGCCTATGGCCGTATCCTTACCGGTATCCAGGTGCCTACTCAAGATAATGATGATTTTCAGCAGTTTCTGGATGAGCTGGGCTATGAATCATGGGAAGAAACAGACAACCCGGCCTATAAGATATTTTTAAGTTAAATCGCAAGAAACCTTAAAAAAAATAGTTATATATTTCATTGAATTATCTGGCTATTTTGCCGCTATGAATGAGGATATTAGAATAATAACGCCTCTCCGGTGCAAAACCGCGTGAGTGTAGGAAAAAAATGGCTGAATCACCCGACAATCAGGAATCACCTAAACCTCGCATACTCATCGTGGATGATTCGCGCCTGGTGCGAGTGTCCCTCTCCAACGTGTTGCAGGATGAATTCGAAATTGCTGAGGCCATCGATGGTGAAGAAGGCTGGGAAGCCCTGCTGGCCGATAAAAAAATCCAGGTTGTACTCACCGATGCCGGCATGCCCAAACTGGATGGTTATGAATTAATTGAGCGTATCCGCGCCCATGATGACAAGCGCCTTCAGGAAATCCCCATCATCATGATCACGGCTGCCGAGGATGAAGAATCCCGGCAGGAAGCACTGAAAATCGGTGCCACTGACTTCATCACCAAACCCTTTGATAAGGCCCAGTTACTGGCCCGTGTTCGCTCACAGGCCAAACAGGTTAAAACCACCAGTGATCTGGAAAAACAAAGCACCGACGATAAAGCCACCGGCATCCGCAGCAAAAACTATTTCCTGACACGCGGCAAACAGGATCTTGCCTTTGCCGCCCGTCACGATCATGACCTGTCTGTCATCGTAGTCGGTATGGATAATTTCGAAGCCCTCAGAGCCACCGGTGATAAAAAAATCATCGTCAATGCTCTAACCGCTGTTGCCAAATCACTAAAGACCAGCATCCGTACAGAAGATACCCTGGCCAGAACCAGCAATTCCCGCTTTGCGATTATTGCGCCAACACTGGGCTGGTCAGAAGCTGAAATTGTCTGTAATCGCATACGGAAACAGATTTCTGAATCGCCATTCAACAATGAGCATTCAGACCTTTCCCTCACCGTTAGTATTGGCCTGGTCAATCACGGCGTCGATAAAGTACAGGCTATTGAGGAATATCTCTCTCTTGCTGAAAAGTACGTTACCAAAGCACAGGCCGCGGGCGGTAACAGCCTCATGGCTACTGAGCAGAAAAAGGCCGCGAAAAAGAGAATCAGTATCGATGCTGCAATCCGTATCCTGTTACAGGGCAGACCCGATGCACTCGTCCCTCACCTTAATGCGATTGCGGCGCAAATCATCCCTCTGCTGGAATACTGCAACAAGAAACTCATTTGGGGTGCCGATGAACACATAGCTGCCATTAAAAAAAGGCTGAAGCCCTAATCTCCTGACCGACAAGCGAGTCTGTTTCCACAACAAGCTAGAATCCAGCCCCATCCCTACTATATATACCAACTGACCACCGTGTATGCCCGGCCTACCATGTTCGGGGAACAAAATGCCCAAAACTATCGTTTAGAGGTATTAATGATAAAAAGCACACTGCATAGACCTACAAAATATGATATCTCGCTGAAAACTCATGTAATTTGTGATCGTTATCACAGTGATTCAGGCCTTTTTTCCCGAATATAAGCTAAGCGGACATGTAAAGCATAAACAGGGCCAGGCAACTGAACACTGTTGGTAAAGATACCAAACCAGGAAGCCTCGGTGACAGCGCTGACGACAAGTCCCATAATGCAGCCCCTGAATTTTAATCAGGTGCAGTAGGACACATTAAAACAAAAAGCGCACTGAGATATTATTTTAAGGATGATGTTATGAGTATCGAAACTTACCAACAACAGGAAGCCAAACAAACTCGGCTTCTGCCTGTGGTAATCATTTCCCTGCTAGCGGTATTTCTGGCAATTGGTGCCTCATCAAATGCCCATGCTGGTGCTCGCGACCAGGCAAAACGTATCCATGACCGACTTGTAGGCACACCACCAAGCGCCGCCTGCCTTGATCAACTGCAAACCAAAGTGACTGCCGGCAATGCTAACGATGCAGCCCTGGATGCTATCACCAACGATGGCGCTGGTGACGAATGCATTGGCCAGGATTTTTATCGCGTTACCCTGAAAAATTTTATTACCCCATGGACCAACGAAGAACAAACCGTCTTCGCACCTCTTAATGATTACACCGCCACAGTAATTGGCGTTGTTCGAGATGATCTCGACTTCCGCCGCATCCTTTATGACAACATCCTTTATGTCGGCACTGGCATTTCACCTGCCAATTCAGCCAACAGCAATGCCCACTATGAAGCCATAGATGATCAAAATTCCGATTTGCAGGACATATTGACACAAACTACACAGGCTTCAGCCGCAGCTGCTGCTGGCATTATGAGCACTCGTCAGGGCGCCAGAGCTTTTTTAATCGACGGCACCAATCGCGCCATGTTTCGTTTTACCCTGCTCAACCATCTCTGTACTGATCTGGAACAAATCAAAGACACCACCCGCAGCCCGGACAGGGTTCGCCAAGATGTTTCCCGGAGCCCCGGTGGCGATAGCCGCATATACATGAATGCCTGCGTAGGTTGCCATGCTGGCATGGATCCCATGACCCAGGCGCTTGCCTATTACGATTATATTGATGATCCAGACATGGACCCCAATACTGATGACGGCTTTATGGGCTTCACCGACGCCATCGTGCAACCCAAATACCTCATCAATGGCAACAACTTCGAATTCGGTTATGTCACTCAACACAACCCACCAGACAATCCAGGTGATCGCTGGGACAACTACTGGCGTGCCGGACCCAATAGCGTGATGGGCTGGGGCTGGGCAACAGGCAGCAGCAGCACAGGTTCCGGTACAGGCGCTGCTTCCATGGGCCGTGAACTGGCGGACAGTTACGCCTTCGCACAATGTCAGGTCAAAAAAGTTTTCAAGAATGTTTGTCTGCGAGACCCGGTGGATGCGGCAGATCGCAACAAGATCAGCGGCCCGGGTGGCCTGATAGAAAACTTCCAGGCAAGTAACTTCAACCTCAAGCAGGTGTTCGCCGAATCAGCCGTGTATTGCAGGGGTAGTTAACATGAAGACCACACGCACTATTGATACTTTATGCCAAAGCCTTCACCTCAAGGGAATTGGGGCTGTGCTTGCCGGTCTTTTGCTGGTCGCCTGTGACAGCGTACCAACAGAATCAACGCCCAATGTTGGCACCACCAATCGCGTTTTAGCATACTCCGGGCCTTCGTGTAGCACCACGGACGCCTGTACCTTCAAGGTAGAGTTCTGGAACAAAATGAGTGACAAACAGTGCACGAATTGTCACGACTCACAGGGCAATACCACCCAATCACCCTTTTTCATGGAGTCCAGCGACGTCAATATCGCTTACACTCAGACGAAGACAATCGTTAACCTGCCAGCACTCCGCCCAGCCACTGCAGACCCCACAGCACCACAAGAGATAGTCGAAAAAATCAGGGAAGGCCACAATTGCGGCAATACCGGTGCCTGTAACGCATTAGCTGACATTGTATTGGGTTACATCACTAACTGGGCCAACGGCGGTACTGTTGGCAGCGGTGGCACAACCAATGTCGTTGTCTTAACCGCACCCGCCATACGAAATACTGGCGATAGTAAAAGCTTCCCTTCCGACAGCGCTGGCTTTGAAACAACTGTGTGGCCCCTGCTCAGAGACAATTGCGCTAATTGTCATACAGAATCTGCATCGACACCCCAATCACCCTTCTTCGCCGAAAGTGACGTGAATGCCGCTTATGCTGCCGTCGTTAGCAGCCAGAAAATTAATCTGGACGACCCAGCCATTTCGCGCCTGGTGGTACGCCTGGATCCGGAATTCCATAACTGCTGGGCCACGCCAACGGGAGCCGATCCTACCGGCTGCATTACCTCTGGCCAATTAATGTTGGAAAAAATAATCGAATTTGCTGGCAGCATCCTTCCTACTGCAGTAGACGACACCTGGGTCACCAGTAAAGCGCTAGATCTGACCGACGGTATTCTAGCCAGTGGTGGAGCACGTGATGATTCCAGCACCATCGCCCTGTATGAAATGAAATCAGGAAGTGGCAATACACTCTACGACACCAGTGGTGTAGAGCCAGCGCTTGACCTTAACCTGTCGGGCAATGCTGATATTGATTTCAAATGGGTAGGTGGCTGGGGCGTGGAGTTTATCTCCGGTCGAGCCCAGGGTTCTGCTCAAAATACCAAGCTCAGAGACCAAATAGTTTCAAGTGGAGAATATTCCATTGAAGCCTGGGTCGTGCCCGCTAATGTCAACCAGGGCGAGGCCGGTGACCCGTCACGCATCATTACCTATTCCGCCGGCCATACCACCCGCAACTTCACCCTGGGCCAGGCAGAATATCGTTACGAGTACATGAACCGTAACGAAAACAGTGACGCCAATGGCCAGGCCTCTTTTATCACCGACGATGCCGATGAAGACCTGCAGGCCTCGCAACAACATGTGGTGGTCACCTACGACCCCATCAATGGCCGCAGGATTTATGTCAATGGGCTTGATGTTTCCGGGATTGATATTTTCGGGGTTGATAATCCCAATGACAACAGTGGTGAAGTGGACCCCGTTGCACCCGGCAGTATCACCAACTGGGACGATAGCTTTGCTTTCATACTCGGCAGCGAAGCCGGTGGTGATCACCAGTGGGCTGGAAAGCTACGCCTGGTAGCCATTCATAATCGTGCTATGACGCCAGCACAAGTCACCCAAAATTTTGATGCCGGCGTGGGTGAAAAATTCTTCCTGATGTTCAGTGTCAGCGATTTGATGGACACTCCAGCGCTACCGCCAAGCGACTCAAACTGCTTCCAGATATCTGCGGTGACCGCAAGAAACCCCCGAGGGGATCAGTGTTTCATTTACATGTTGGTCAGCCAGTTTGACAGCTACAGTTACCTGTTCAACACGCCTACCTTCATTAGCCTGAATTCAGGATTTGATCCTGATATCGCCAACGCGGATATTGTCGGCATGCGTATTGGCCTCAACGGCAAAGAACCTGCCGTGGGACAAGCCTTTGTTAACGTCGGCAAACCGACGCCTGTTAATATTAATGTCGCCGCCTATGATGCCGCGAATGGCGGCCAGGTGGTCTCCAGTATCGGCACCATCATCGCACTGGAAAAAGGCGCGGGTGCTGACGAATTCTTCCTGAGCTTTGAACAGTTTGGATCCAACACCGATGAGGGCGCCCACGCTGACGCTGAATATGTTTGCGACGTCGCTAACATCTCTACCTGTTTGACATCACCGGTTATTGGCACACGAACCTCGGACATCGGCCTGCGCACCTTCGATGAAATTAATGCCACCATGGCAGAACTTACTGGCGTTGACCGCAATACCACCGATGTAAAAGTCACCTTCGACACTATCAGGCAACAACTGCCTCCGGTAGAAACCATCGAGGGCTTTGTTTCTGCCAATCAAATGGCAATCGCCCAACTGGCAATCCAGTATTGTGATGCTCTGGTAGAAAGCACTGGCTTGAACATTGGCCTACGTGACAGTTTCTTTAACGGCTTTGTTGGCTTTAATTCACCTGTTGCTACTGCTTTTGCCTCTTCAACAGAAAAAGATCAGATAGTGGATGCTCTGTACAACAAAATGGTGGGCTATCCTGATCCCAACTCGACTCCTATTGTTGGCGTAACACTCACAAATGTGCCCAGCAAAGCAGACGTAAAAGCGGAACTCATCGGTCCAGTTGGAACCAACCCAAACAATCTGTTCGATAAATTAGGCATTGTAATGACGAATGTCTGCAACGACCCGGACCCACTAATCAATGTAAATTGCGACAATAGTGACATACGCACCCGTGCGGTTACCAAAGCCCTGTGTACCTCTGTCCTGGGCAGCGCAATCATGCTAATTCAGTAAGCTGCTAGAGACATAAAGAGATTAAGGAAAGGACCATGACCAAACGACGTCATCCAAAAACACCCGAACTTTCACCCGACGCCCCTCTATTCCATAGAGACCATGCGCGGCCAGTAACGCGGCGTGATTTTCTTGCTCAAGGGTTCATTTCAGGTACTGGCGTAGCCCTTGGAGGTTCACTATTTAGCCTGTTTGCCAATCCTCGCGCGGCCCAAGCAGCACTGTCTGCTGACCTAGAGACCCTGGCAGCCAGCTTAACTTTGCCAGGCAACGCCAACTGCACATTAGGTGGCCTCGGTGCCGGCAACAAAATTCCGTTTATCTGTTTCGACCTGGCCGGTGGCTCCAATATGATTGGCTCCAATGTGCTGGCAGGCGGTCCGAATGGATACATGGATTCACCCATCAGCACAGCAGGCTACAGCAAGATGGGCATACCCGGTGACATGGTGCCAGGAGTCACAGATCCAACTGCATCACCGGAAAGTGGCCCTAATAACGATTTCATCGACATCAGGCTCGGACTGCCTTTTCACTCAGACAGCGGCTTTCTGCGTGGCATCATGGATAAAATTAATCCAGTTGAAACCGCCCCCAACATCAATGGCGCAGTAATACCGGCCCGTTCCGACAACGATACTGGTAACAATCCCCATAACCCTATGTATGGCATTGCCAAGACCGGGGCTAATGGCGGTATTGTCACACTTATCGGCTCACGTAACTCAGAATCTGGCGGCAACTCGATGGCACCAGCCGGCATGATAGATACCTCGGTTCGACCCACCAAGGTGGATCGCCCATCGGATGTGACTGGTTTAGTGGATACTGGCAATCTCACTGGCGTGCTAAGCGACCCGGAAGATGTAAAAGCAGTAATGGAATCGGTGGTGCGCCTCAGCGACAAAAAAATCGATCAGGTTAATACACAAATAACAGCCGATGCAGTTATCAAGGATTTGGTGAAATGTGGTTACCTCAAAGCCGCCGATATTGCCGAGCGCTTCGTTGGCAAAGAAATAAGCCCAGATGACCGCAATGCGAAGCTTCCGGCAGATCGAATTATAGTAAATGACACTGGCGGAATTTTTACTGAAGCAGAATTTGATGGTGATGGTGAATTCCGCAAAACTGCCTCGGTGATGAAAATGGTTATAGACGGCCATGCTGGTGCCGGCACAATCACCATGGGTGGCTACGATTACCACACTGGCAACCGCTCGGTTGGTGAAGCACGTGATGAACGCGCCGGGAAGTGCATAGGTGCCTGCCTGGAATACGCTAAACGTGTTGGTAAGCCTGTGATGATCTACGTCTGCAGTGACGGCTCAGTTGCCAGTAATGGCACGCTCGACGGCAATGATTTCACTGACCCGGGGCGCGGCAAGGGTGTATGGACTGGTGACAACTCTTCCACTGCCGGCTCGTTCTTCCTGGTCTACAATCCGGGTGGGCAGGCAACACTGCTGCAGCCCGCACCTGATGGTCTCAGCCTGCACAAACAAATCGGCTGGTTCCGCACTTCGGATGGCTCGGTGGATACTGCTTCCAGCCCAGCGGCGAATAACGTCAATCTACTAGTAGAAACGGTGATACTGAATTATCTGGCTTTGCATGGAACAGACTTCAAGAACCGCTATACCAGTCTCTTTGGCAGCAACCTGGGTAATGCTTTCTCCATGGATGGCCTCACCGCGTTTAATTCAATTAGATAAAACAAGCGCCAGTCTCTGTCCAGTTTAAACAACTGTTCCGCGGGTTATCCGTGCAGATATGGTAATCAATTCTTCTCACCAGGCACCCCGTGAGTATCTAATTCTTCCGTTATTTTTACGAGCTCGCAAAAAAATCTGCTTTTCTAAATAAAAACTAGCGGCAGCCGTTATCAATAGTAAGGCAGCCACAATTTCTATTTACTACTGGAATTGTAGGCCGAAAATCAATTAACTCATAACAGAAACAGATAATGAAACGGAAAAGAAAACCAGATTTGATGGCCGTGTTGGCTATCGTTGTCGGACTAGGAGTTGTCGCCAGTAGTTTTGCACAGGGCATGTTGAACTCATCGGAATCAAAAACTGCGCAACTGGTCAGCTCTGCATATACTGCCCAGCTAAGTACCCAAACACGCAGCAAAAACTAAAAACCCGGTTCGATACTATCGGCAAACTATTAACCAGCGGGTTTCTTGCTGGAAAATAACCGCACACCGGTTTCAGTCACCACCCCGTTCAACGGCACATCCCAGGCATTATTCTTCAACGTTTTCACTTCCTGAATATCGTAAGCCACCCCAAGCAACCCAGGCTTGAACCAGCATTGTCGTCGCCGTAAAAAAGCAAAACTACGATCGTAAAACCCCCCGCCCATTCCCAATCGATTGCCTATAGAGTCAAAGCCCACCAGAGGCATTAACACCAGATCAAGGCGTTTAACATCGACTACCCGGCGACTACGGTTCACCGGCTCCGGAATGCCAAATCGATTACGCACCAGCTCATCGTCCGGCTTATAGGCTAAAAAGTGCAAATGATTGTGACGTATGGAGCTCAGCACCGGCAAATAAACGGTTTTCCCCATCGCCCAGGCCTGGTCAATCAGAGGAGCAATATCCAGCTCACCATCATTGGGCAAATAACAGGCAATGTGTTGTGCCGCACGAAAAATGCGATGCCGAACCAGTCGCTGAACTGCACGCTGGCTCAGTTGAGACTGCTCAACCTCATCCAGAGCGTTTCTTTGAGCCCGCAGTTGTTGACGCAATGCGCTTAAGTCGGTCACTCAAGGAATCCTGTAAATGGTAGCGCGCCTGTTTGCTAACGTGTCAATTTGCTAATGTGCCGAAGTGTAATTAAAGGAGGCGTTTCCCAAATGTGCCGGTGTACCGTCGCTCTTGGATCCAGAGCGAGTTACGTGGGAACAACGGTCGACATATCAGGCTTTCCGAAGCACGGACATGCACACAACACCGACGTTATGTCCCCAAATGGTTAAGCATGGGCCAAGAAAATGTCGGTACAGTATCGAACACCCCAGGAAACGCCAAACTGAAACTTGTTTAAATCATACCTCTAGTCTTCTATAGCTCTAATTGCCGACCACGACTAATTGCCGCCTCCACTTTGGCCTGAAGACTGCGTAGCTTTGTTTTACTACCGGATCCACCATCTTTTCCAGACTCACACTGCAACAGATCGTGGGTAATATTCAGAGCCGCCATGACTGCCACACGATCTGTTCCGACCATCTTTCTATGGTCGCGTATTTCGCGCATTTTTCCGTCAAGAAACCGCGCCGAATCCAGCAATGCATCCCGCTCATCAACCGGGCACGCTATCTGGTAATCCTTGTCCAGCACACGAATGGTAACGGCTTCTGTCTCAACCGAAGTGTCAGTTGGGCTCACGTTTCGGTCTCCATGGCTTTGAGACGCACCAGCATGGCTTCCACTCGTGACCTCGCCAGTTCAGCCTTTTCAATCAATCTGGCACGTTCTTCCACCAGAATATCCTGGCGATCACGCATGAGGCTATTTTCGTTACTCAACGATTCAGTGAGCGTAATCAGCTCATCAATGCGTTGTTCCAGCTTACTAATATCCGATTCGGCCATAACGAAATTGTACCCTCTGGTAAAACAGTGTTGTTGTCTCTCACTATAAATCGGGGCTGAAAGTGGGTCAAACCCATCGTACTGTGTTTACCCTGATCCAATGTTAAAACTAATGTTAAAACGAGTGTTCATCCTGAGGTTAAGATAGGGCCATGGAACACAATATCCCAGACTACATCACCATTACCGCAGCGCTGGAAAAACTGGATACCGAGGTTACTCCCAGCGAAGTTCACGGCACGCTGGCCGGCCTTTTATGTGCCACCACCAGTGCCAAAGCCGAGCTCTGGCAACATAACCTCTGGCCACATATGTCACATGATTCAGGTGACTTGCTGGCTGCAGAAGCCCTGGAAATCTTCAACCAGTTGCATGACATTACACGGCTGCAATTAAATGACCCCAATTGCGAATTTCAGCTGCTACTGCCCGTCGATGATGATCATATCGACAACCGGGTGAATGCGCTGGGAGAC